>JAHEGF010000140.1 GCA_024645155.1 Phyllobacteriaceae bacterium
CGCCGGCTGCGATTTGCTCTTTTGCAGCCGCATATCTTGGATTGAATCGGCAGATGTGACCGATCATTAAGTGTCCGGCAGATTTCTTGGCGACGTCGCAGATTTTCTGGCAATCGGCGACAGTATGGGCCATCGGCTTTTCAAGAAATACATGTTTGCCTGCTTGCAGTGCGGCAATGGTAGGATCAGTGTGCTGATCCCACATGGTTACGACACTGACGGCGTCGATATCCGGATTTTCAAGCAGTTTATTGTAGTCGGTGTAAAGTTGGGAAACGTTGTATTTCTTGCCGAGTTCTTCGAGGCGGCTCTCTGTTCGCGTGCACAATGCCACAAGCTCAAGTGATGGAATGGCGGAAATAGCATCGCAATGAATTTCCCCGAACCAGCCAAGACCTATTACTGCAATTCTAACCCTTTTCATGAAATTCACCTCCAACTCAAAGATATGCGTTGTCGAAAATTCAGTGCCTGTGCAGGAAGCGTCCACCGGTCACGCCGGTATGTCCGCCGTGGGACCAGCCTATCTGACCGTTGACCATGACGTGGTCGATTCCGGCCGCAGGTAATGTTGGATTGTCAAATGTGGACTTGTCGATAATGGTGTCGGCGTCGAACACGACAAGATCTGCAAAGGCGCCTTCTGCGACAATTCCGCGATCCTTCAGGCCGAAGTTCGTAGCTGAGAGTCCGGTCATCTTGTGCACCGCCTGCTCAAGGGAAAACAGTTTTTCTTCGCGGCAGTAATGTCCAAGGACACGCGGGAACGTACCCCAAAGCCTTGGATGAGGGTGCGTATCATGCGGCAGTCCGTCCGAGCCAACCATAGTCGGCGGATAGCTCAGGATGCGACGCATATCCTGTTCGTCAATCTGGAAGTAGATGGCGCCGGCCGGGGCAAGGCGAACAGCAGCGTCGACCTGGGAACAATTCCATTCCCTGGCAACGTCAGAAAGGTCGCGGGAAGCCATCTCGGGGTGGGGAACGGACCAGGCCACCATGATGCGGATGTCCGGGTCAACCATGTGCGGCTCAAGGACGGTCGAACCCGCGACATAGGGGTAGGCATCCAGCGAGACATTTTGGCGGGCGCGGGCTTTCTCGATCATGGGAAGTGTTTCAGTACTGCGGCCCCAATTTTTTGGTCCGGCGCACTTGTGATGCGATATCACGACCGGCACACGGGCGCGGTTGGCTGTTTCAAAAGCTTCCTGAAGTGAATCCAGAACCCCGTCATGTTCATCGCGCATGTGGGTTGTGTAAGTTCCACCCCTGTCGCTCAATAGCTCGGCCAATGCGGCGACTTCCTCGATATCGGCTGCAGCGTTTGGCTTATACCACAGGCCGGTGCTGAACCCGATCGCACCGGCGTCAAGGCAATCGGCTAGCAGTTCACGCATCTTGTCCAATTCATTGGTAGTGGCCTTCCGGCTGACATCGCGCATGACACCGACACGGAGAGTACTGTGTCCAACAAGGGCGGCGATGTTCACAGCAGGAGCTGCAGCATCTACGGCTTCCGCATACTCGCTCATTTTTGCGAAACGGAAAGCATCCTTACCACCAAGAAGGTTCAGTGGCGCGGGCAGGTCCGTGGGGACAATAGGTGCAAGGCTAATTCCGCAATTGCCACCGATTACCGTCGTTACGCCCTGGCTGATCTTGGGGGCCATGCCCGGATTGACGAGAACCGCATTGTCGTCATGGGTGTGCACATCAATGAAACCCGGTGACACAATCTTCCCGCATGCATCTATTTCCCGAACGGCATTGAACCGCAAACTTCCTGGCTCAACAATATGACTGATGCGTTCGCCGCAAATCGCCACATCGGCCAAACGCCGGTCGATACCGGTTCCGTCAACCACCGTTCCGCCACGCAGAACCGTATCGACATTCAGTGCATTTCCTGGTGTGTTTTCAGTCACCGAGCGGCTCCAGAACCTCACCTTTGCGTATGTTGAGCAGATTGAACTTGACCCGCCGTAAGGTCTCCTGCGCCGTTTCGCCGAGCCGGTATCCAACGGCGGTGGCCAACAGATCCATGACGACCAGGAAAGCAAACCTTGAAGCGGTTGGTTTCATCACATCCGCGCTTTCGGGAATTTCCATTGTGAGCGGCACATCAACCGCATTTGCCAGAGCGGTATTTGAACGGGTTATTGCAATCGTTCGCGCATGGTACTGCCGGGCTATACTTGCTGAATCGACCATCTCGACCGTGCGGCCCGTCGCAGAGACAAATATCGCCGCATCTTCCGGTCCCAATGTCGAAACGACCATGCGCATGAGGTAGGTGTCGCAATAGCTCGTTACTGAAATGCCGTAGCGAAACAACCTGTATTGGGTTTCCTGTGCTAGTGTTGTCGAACCGCCGCCCACACCAAATACCAGCACCCGTTTGGCATTGACGATAAAATCCACCGCAGCAAGGATACCCTTGTCGTCGAGTTGCATTTCGGCAAGGCCAATGGCGTTACGTGCATCATCAAACACCTTGTTCCTGAAAGGTATGGCAGTGCCAGTACCGTTTTTTGGCCGGTCGTGAAAATAGATTGCGCCAACCACCAGGCTTTGTGCCAGGCGCAGCTTGAAATCCCTGACCCCGTCGCATCCAAGACTGCGGCAAAACCGCGTTACTGTCGGCTCGCTGACATGCGCACGTCGAGCAAGTGTTGCATTGCTAGCGTGGACCGCAAATTCAGGGTCGCGCAGTACAACTTCCGCGACCCGCCCTTCAGCAGGCTTCAGATCGGGTTGAAGTTCTCTCAGCCGGGAAATCAGATCGGCACCAACTTTTCCGCGGTTGCCGTACATCTCGTGAGATGATGGAACTGATGCCGTCTGCCCATCGCCGTCAATTGAGATCGTCGCCTGCTTGTGTTTCAATTTGCCGTTTCCGTTTTGCTAGTGCATTCGCCGGTTGAGTGATGTCGGCGTCGTGTATCCACCGATAGCGAAATGCGAAAAAATTCAGAACTCCTTCAGTGTCAGTTCTCGGGTCATGACGATATTTCCGGCTGAAAGACCACAATCAACCGGCAGAACTGCGCCGGAAATCGCACCGGCATCCTCGGAAGCAAGAAAAATCGCGACCCTGGCTATGTCTATCGGATCAGCAACACGTCGCAGCGGATACCATCGAACAAGCTGCTCGAATATTTCCGGATTCTTCTCGATCCTGTGGTTCCAGATGGGGGTGCGGACAGTTCCCGGGCAAATGATATTGGCGCGAATTCCAAATCGCCCATATTCCATCGCGAGGGATTTCGTGTAGCTGATGAGACCGGCCTTTGCGGCGCTGTAGGCGGGATCTCCAAGTGCTGTCAGGCCGTTGATCGAACCAATATTGACGATGGCTCCACCACCCTTGGCCTTCATGTCTTCGACCACCATGCTTGTGCAATGATACGCACCATTCAGATTACTGTTAATGTCTGAGCGCCAGATATCAGCGGTGGTCTCTTCCATGTTGCCGGCACCGGAATATCCGGCGTTATTTATCAGGAAATCGATGGCCCCAAGTTTCGCGCGCAATGCAGTGATTGCAATTTCGACCTGGTCTGCCGCCCCGATATCTGCAATCGCCGCCGCCGCCTTGAATCCGCTGCTTTGCAGGTTTTCCGCTGTCGACAATACTTCCTCGTCACGATCGAGGGCGCCGATGCGGGCACCCTCCTCAGCAAAACATCGGCACAGTTCCTGGCCGATACCGCCGGCAGCACCCGTTACAACTACCGTTTTCCCATCGAACCTGCTCATGCCGCGCCATCTCCGGCAGCCAGCGCGTCTGCCATCCAGTCAAGGCTGGATTGGCGAAGATGCCCGAAGTTGTAAAAGGAAATTTCCGGCACCCCTCCCTCCCGCAGTGCTCGAACTGCGCCCATGACGCTTTCCCTGCTGTTAAGATCGGGGTGGGCTGGTCGCAATATGCCGCGAATTTTCTCAGTCCCCCCAATTCGGCGGGCCACATCAGCCAGGTCACTCTTGATGCGTTCCACCGACGGTTCGTAGAAACACACTTCAAGATAGTCAGCTACTTCAGATATGCTCTTGAGATCGCTGCCTTCGTACCAAGCGCCGCCAGTTGGTCGGGCCACAGACGGAATGACTGCAACGGCTGCGTCGGGACGGACAGCGTTGCGTATTTCGGCTACCAGCGACGTGACAGGGTTGCAACGCCAGCGCATGAAGGCGGAAAGCTCGGGATCCAACACCAAATCTGCGGCCCAGAACGCACCCGCCATATCTTCAGGGTAATCAAAGTCGCTGGCCAGACATGCGGAAATCGCATCTGCAACACGCTCCTTCAGTCCCGCGGTATCAATTCCGGCGGCGATGGATTGCGTCATGCAGTGGTCGCAAAAACACAATCCGAGAAGATTGTTGAGCCACTGGTTGGGTTTTACGAGGGCAAACTCGTGATGGTATCCGTGTTCATATGGCAGGAAACCCGGGGATTCCAAACTTATGCCGGCGACTTGATAATTGTCGGTGACATCGCGGCAAAGTGCGACCGCGTACTCGCGCGTCCGTGGTGAGCAGGGGCAAAGACTATATATGTACCGGTCTCCGAAAGCGTTTGAAACGCAATCTTCCAGGTGCAATTCGCCAAGGCGTGAATTGTGCATGAGTACAATCCACGCGGTCACATCCATTTCCTCGAGGTCGCAGCACTCGCGTAAAATATCCTGTGTTCCTACCAGGCTGTTTTCGACAGGCTGGATAGCTCCATACACACCGGTATTTGTCTTGAAATATGCAGTGCCGTCTTCGGGAAAGTACACTTTGCCGGACTTGCCGTGCGGCCGGAGAAACTTACCTGCGTGATACGAAGTCGCCAGGGTAATCGCGTTCAAATTGCGCTTCCGAAAACTCTCGGCCGCGGATGGAACCCCTTTTTCTGCCAGGTCCCACGCATAACAGAAAATGGATTGATAGCTCATCAGCACAGTTCCCGTCCCATTGCAATGTAACATAATCCCAAAAATGTAGGAAACCAACATCAAACTTGCAAAACAGGGCTCCCTGTGTGGAAAACCGAGTGAAATACGTTGCCAATTCCCTCAAAATGTAAGAGACTTACATAAAGAGCTCGCGCGAAATAGCATGTGCCGACGGGCGGCAGCGGGTGGTTCTGCAGTTGAATGCCGACAAGAGAGGGTCGACTTGCAAAAATTGTCAATTCCCCGAACTGTTGGGAAACAAAGCAACTCGGGTGACCGGAGTGGCCGATAATGGATTCTAAGCCAGGCACCCCGGACAAGTTGGTGGTAGAAAACGCCACCAAGTATTATGAAACGCAGTCCGGCCCGCTTCATGCGATTGATAATTTTTCAATGAGCGTCAAGGATGGCGAATTTGCCTGTGTAGTGGGTCCGTCTGGCTGTGGGAAAACGACACTTCTTTGGTCGGTTGCTGGTCTTCATCCGCTAACAGATGGCAAGGTCCTGCTCGACGGTGAGCCGGTCACCGGTCCACATCCGCAAATTGGAATGGTATTCCAGGAGGCAAATTTGCTTCCCTGGCGTAATCTCACAAAAAACATCCGGTTCCCTTTTGAAATAAAGAAAGTACCGCCGGATGAAGCTCACATCGAACACCTGCTCGACCGGGTTGGATTGACAGGATTCGGCAACAAGTTTCCGCGCGAGCTTTCCGGTGGAATGCAGCAGCGGGCCGCTATCGTCCGTGCGCTGTCATTCAATCCGTCCGTATTGTTGATGGATGAGCCCTTTGGTGCACTCGATGCCTTTACCAGGGACGAAATGAACCTGCTGGTCGAGGAAATCTGGCTGGAAACAAGAAAAACCATCCTCTTTATTACACACAATATTACGGAAGCGGTATTTCTGTCTGACCGCGTATTCGTGATGTCATCAAGACCCGGTCGGCTGGCCAAGATATTTACCATCACGCTGCCCAGGCCCAGAACGCTTGATATGCTTGCGACTAAAGAGGTTTTCGATCTCGTTAATGAGATCAAGGCGGAAATAGAACACCGCCCGCCGGCTAACGAAGATGCCAGCGGGCAGGTATCGCCAGTTGCAGACGAGGTTGGATAGATGAGTGGCGATGTACTTGGCGGGAAAATCCCTGAATTCGGGAAAAAGACTGCACCCGCAGACGGTACCGGACTGTCCGGCTTGTCCGCGTTTGCGGCCGGCGGCGGCGCTCGTAATTTTGCTGAAATATCGGCAATTGTGATGATTGCGGTGGCGATTATCGGTGGCGCAGAATTGTGGATCCGGCTCGCTGAAATTCCACAATATGTAATGCCGGCACCGAGCACGATCGTTTGGGCGCTTTTTGCCGATTTCGGTTTCATTGCCCCGCACCTGGGTCATACGTTAGTCGAACTGTTTGTGGGATATTCAATCGGTGCCGCGATCGGCCTTTTGCTTGCGGCTGTAATCACCCAGTTTCCATTCGTTGAGAAAGTCGTTGCACCTTATATTCTGATGCTGGTGACAACGCCGATGCTGGCGCTCGTCCCGCTGTTGATCCTGCGTTTCGGATTTGGGTACGAGCCGCGAATAATTGCGGTGGCGCTCGCGTCGGGCCCCATGGTCATGATCAATGCCGCCACCGGTTTCAGGAGAACCGATCTGGCCAAGATTGCCCTTGCCCGCTCATTTGGTGCAAGCACATTCCAGATATTCTTGAAAATTCGTATCCCGATGGCAATGCCGATGATAATTGTCGGGCTCATGATTGGCGCAATTTTTGGGCTGCTCACAGCCGTCGGAGCTGAAATGGTGGGCGGAGGTTTTGGGCTGGGTAATCGGCTGACGACGTTTTCTGCAACCCTGCAAATGCCGCAATTTTTCGCAGTGATACTCATTTTGTCGATACTGGGAATTCTTATTTACATTACCTTTTTCCTGATCGGGAAAAAGTGGGCGAGTTGGGAGGCTTGAACGCAGACGAGCGATGATCGGCAAAAGAAAAACCGGGGCATGAACTGGCCACCGGTTTCAATAAGTCAAAGAAGCTGAAGAAAGGGAGAAGTCATGTACAGGGACCAAAAAATACCAAAAAACAGGTTGAGCCGCCGTACCTTCTTGCAGGTAACAGCATCAGGGGCAGTTGTTGCATCCACGCTCGGCGGAACGGCGATTATGCCGGGCGAGGCGCAGGCAGCAGATACATTCACGTGGATATCGCCGCGTGGCACGCTCGAAGTACTCGACGACTACGGTTACTGGGTCGGCAAGGAGATGGGCTATTTCGGTGATCTCGACACCACGATGGAAGCCGGCCCATCGGATGGCACCGCCACGGTCAAGTTTGTAGCAGTCGGGCAGGCTGATATGGGCTTCCCGTCACCAGGTGTTTTCTCGTTTGCGCTCGAAAATGACATGAACCTCGTATCCGTGTTCAATATGGGTGCGGTTGACGTCTTTGATTTCGCGTTTCGCAAGGGTGAAGGCGTCACGGATCTTAAACAACTCGAGGGTAAAACCGTTCTGCTTGGCAGTGCGGCGTGGCAGGCCATTACCGATCCAATGTTTGCTGCGGCAGGCGCTGATCCAAAAAAGATTACCTACCTCGAGGGAGGCTGGCCACAGTGGGGAACAGTGCTTCAGTCCGGCCAGGGCGACGCTGCACTTGCGTGGGAAGGCTTGCGCGCGGACTGGGAAGGCAAAGGGCTGGAGTTCGAGTACTGGCTCGGTCAGAACCATTCCAAGTTTCCGGCAAATACGTTTGTAGTTCGGCAATCTGACATGGATGATCCGGAACGCCGTGCATTCCTTGAGAAATATCTGCGCGGTTGGGCGATGGGCATGGAATTTGGCCACCAAAACCCGCGGGCCGCCACCGATATCGTGTTCAAACAATTCCCGGTGGTGAAGAAAAACCTCGGTCCGGAACTTGGCACGGAATCCATGATGCAGCTGGCTGCAGTATTCCGCGGAGACATGTCAAAACGTCAGGGCTGGGGCTGGCACGACATCGAAAGCTGGAAACTGTTCTTCTCCACGCTTTCCGAAATCGGCCAGCTGAAGAAACCGGTTGATGTTGACAAAGTCATATCCAATGACCTGGTCGGGCCGGCCAACGACTTTGACATGGCCAAGGTCAAGGCGGATGCAGACGGCTACGCCCTGTCCGACGATATGGCGGCAGTTGACCTGGATGCGATCAAGGCTCGCTTCTTCGCCAACGTGGTCAAGTAGACTTTATTGCTTTGCAGGCGGGTACCCACTGTTCTCGGGTGTTCGCCTGCAGTTTCGCAACAAGACAGATCAGCAGGATCAGGACGCAATCGTCTGGAAAAGGCGGCGGGTATCAGGGTACCCAATAATATGGCGCAGGGAGTTTGAATCATGCCGGAAAAGGTAAAGGTACTGGTCGTCGGTCTTGGCAATATGGGTACATCCCACGCCAATGCCTATCACAAACATGACGGCTTTGAGATCGTTGGGATCATGAGCCGAAGCATCAATAAGCGAACAGACATCCCCGACCATCTGGCAGGTTATCCGAGGTTTGAAGATTTTGATCAGGCATTAGCTGAAACCCGACCCAATGCGGTTTCAATCAATTCATGGCCCGACACCCACGCGAAATACGCACTAAAAGCTATCGAGCACAATTGCCACGTGTTCATGGAGAAGCCGATTGCAACAAACATTGTTGATGCCCAAAATGTGGTTGATGCCGCGAGGGCAAAAAACCGCAAGCTGGTACTTGGATATATCCTTAGGGTCCA
>JAHEGF010000006.1 GCA_024645155.1 Phyllobacteriaceae bacterium
ATGCTGACAATGAATTTCCCGTACGCGTTTTCGTCAGCCAGTCATTTTTCTGGCCATCATCACCGAAAAGCGAGATCGCACCGGTTCCAAGCCCCTGCATGGCAAACGCGAAATCAGCCAGTCCGTCATGGCGGGCAAGCGTCTCCCGAATAATGCAGAGGCTGCGAACGTCAAGCTTTGAGGTTGGATCTTGCGGGTCAACGGCACTGTAACGGAGCCAGCCTTGGTGGCCCAGTTTTGCAACCAATGCTCGGCAGGAATCATCAACATTGTTGTGATCGATATCGTTGAGATTGCCTTTGGCCCAATGGTCGAGGCTGTCGGCCAACTCGCGGTGACGGTCTTCAAAAAACGGCCAGTCCAGGTAGCTGCGATCAGGCATCAGTTTCCCTCAAAGACCGGGTTCTTTTTGGCGACAAATGCCTTGTAGGCGCGCCGGAAATCTTGCGTCTGCATGCATATTGCCTGCGCTTGTGCTTCCGCCTCGATCGCCTGCTCGATGCTCA
Organism: Phyllobacteriaceae bacterium; assembly: GCA_024645155.1. Taxonomy (GTDB): domain Bacteria; phylum Pseudomonadota; class Alphaproteobacteria; order Rhizobiales; family Rhizobiaceae; genus JAHEGF01. The sequence continues at coordinate 507 of JAHEGF010000006.1, forward strand.
TGTTCCATTCCTGCGCAAGCATTGTTTTGGTGATCATATGTGCAAATTCCGGTCCATCCGATATTCGCTGTGCCATGGAAATCGCTTCCATTTCGAGTATCTCACCAGCGACAATCCGATTAAAAAATCCCCAACGCTCACCCTCGTCGGCGCTCATGCTGCGTCCGGTGTAAAGAAGTTCGGCTGCCCGGCCCTGGCCAATGATCCGCGGCAGGATTGCACAAGCACCCATGTCGCAGCCGGCCAGGCCAACCCTTGTAAATAGAAACGCAGTCTTTGCCTCCGGCGATCCGATCCGCAAATCGGATGCCATCGCAATAATAGCGCCCGCACCTACACAAATCCCGTCGATGGCCGATATGACCGGTTTACCGCAATTGACCATTGCCTTGACGAGGTCGCCTGTCATTCGTGTGAATTCCAGTAAACCCTTCATATCCTTATCGACCAATGGGCCGATAATGTCGTGAACATCCCCACCGGAGCAAAAATTACCTCCATTCGAAGCAAAAACAACAGCGCTGACGTCGTCGCAATAGGGCAGCATTCTGAACCAGTCACGCAGTTCCGCGTAGCTGTCGAAAGTCAGCGGATTTTTCCGGTCGGGTCGATTGAGGGAAATTACAGCGAGCCGGCGCTCCATTCGGAAATTGAAATGGACGGTACTCAAATCTGCTATTCTAGCCATTTACTGGACCCTCCAAAATGGCGGCATGGGCATCAATGCGGCCAAGCAATTCGATCAACTGGTTTGCGTCGTCGGCATTTATTTGCTTCAGCAGATTGCTCACCCATTTTTCGTGTACGCCAGCCAGTTGTTCAAATTCGGCGCGTCCCTTTTCGGTTAGCCGGACGGTCATTGCGCGACGGTCATTTTCGACGGGGACACGCATGATCGTGCCTTCACCGACCAAACGGTCGACTATCCCCGTAACATTCCCGTTGGAAACGCGCAGCACGCCGGAAAGTTCGCTCATCTTGAGGCCTTCCTTTTCCCGGAAGAGGGCAGCCATCACGTCAAACCTTGGAAGAGTGGTATTGAATTCCGTACGCAATCGCTCGCGAAGATCCGATTCCATCGTCCGGGATACCTTAAGAATTCTGAGCCAGAGCCGAAGCCGGGCCTTTGAAATAGCTTCTTCAATCACTGGAAGGTCCCTTGTCTTGCCGGTGTTCGTTTTGCCCGTTCATGTTTCCCCTCCCGAAATGGATATGGCCTGACCTGTAACCGATTTTGAACCGGTGCCACATAGCCACAAAACTGCCTGGGCGACCTCATCGGGCTGGACAAAACGGTTTTGCGGATTGTTTGCCATGAGTAACGCTCCCGCGTCCTCTGTTGACATGCCGGTCTTTGCTGCAATGTTTTTAAGCGTTTGCTCAAGCATGGCGGTCTCTACGTAACCCGGACAAATAGCATTTGCAGTAATATTGGACGCGGCCAATTCTTGTGCCACAGCGCGCGTTAGCCCGATGACACCGTGCTTGGCAGCACAGTACCCTGATACGTAGGGATACCCCTTCAGTCCGGCTGTCGAGGCAACCGCCAACAAACGCCCCCAGCCCGCCTGTTTCATGTCTTCTAGGGCATTTTTCCAGACGTTGAATACGCCGATCAGATTGACGTTGATGGTATCCCGCAGATCGCTTTCAGCCATCTTGGAAAACGCGACACTTTTCGCTGAACCGGCATTGGCGATCCCTATGTCGACAGGTCCGGTTCTTGAACGCAGTTCAATGAAAGCTTCTTTGACTGCGTCACCAGCACATACGTCACAGGCGTACCAGCTAATCAGATTGTTGCGCAGTGCAGTCGCGCGCAAAGGCTCCTCGCGCCTCCCAACAATTGATACATTGGCGCCGGCGTTCGCCAGAGCAACCGCAATTTCAGCGCCGATTCCGGTGCCGCCGCCTGATACAATAGCGTGTTTTCCTCGAAGGGTTTTCATTCTAAACCTTGTCCAGCATCGTGTCGGTGCGGTCCGCAAGACGCCACATCTGGTCGCGTCCGGCAAGATATGGGTCCGGCCATTTCTCATGGCGATCGCCGATCGAGCTTGCTGCGTGGTATGTCCAATAGGGATTGGCGAGATGCGGACGGGCAAGGCAAACGAGATCAGCCCGCCCTGCCATCAGGATGGAATTGGCATGATCGGCTTCATAGATGTTGCCAACCGCCATCGTTGCCATCCCTGTTTCGTTGCGGATGCGATCAGAAAACGGCGTCTGGAACATGCGCCCGTAGACCGGCTCAGCTCGAATTGATGTTTGCCCCGCCGATACATCGCAAATGTCTACACCAGCGTCCTGCAGGAGGCGGGCGACGTCAACCGCATCCTCTGGCGATATCCCTTCGCCCTCAACCCAGTCATTTGCTGAAATACGCACCGAGACCGGCTTGCGCGCCGGCCACACTTCACGAACTGCATGATAAATCTCAAGCGGGTATCGCATCCGGTTCTCCAACGTTCCTCCATATTCGTCCGAACGGTTGTTGGTCAGGGGAGTTATGAATGATGATAGCAAATATCCGTGTGCCGCATGAATTTCGATCATGTCGAACCCGGCTCGATCAGCCGCTTCCGCGGCGGAAACAAACTGGGCACGGATAACGTCCATATCGCTGCGGTCAATAGCCTTTGGTTTTTGGCTTTCCGGCGACCATGGGACATTTGAAGCTGACAAGAGCGGCCAGTTGCCTTCTTTCAGCGGCATGTCGCTTTCTTCCCAGCCCAGTTGGGTCGACCCCTTGGAGCCGGAATGGCCGAGTTGCATGCATATCTTTGCCTCTGTCTCTTTGTGAACAAAGTCAGTCAGGCGCTTCCAGGCCGTTTCCTGTTCGGAGGAATACATGCCAGGGCAACCCGGAGTAATTCGCCCCTCGGGGGAAACGCAGGTCATCTCGGTATAAACCAGACCCGCTCCACCTTTGGCTCGCTCGCTGTAGTGAACGAAATGCCAGTCGGTTGGGCACCCGTCAACCGCCTTGTACTGGGCCATCGGGGACACGACAATCCGGTTTTTCAGCGTAAGGTCGCGCAATCTGTATGGTGCAAACATGGGCGCGCGAACCGGTGCATCCGCGCCAACGCCGGCACGTGTCTGAAACCACTTTTCCGCCCTTTCAAGCCATTCGCTATCCCGCAAACGGAGGTTTTCATGTGAAATTCGTTGGCTGCGGGTGAGAAGCGAATAGTTGAACTGAATTGGATCCAGATCGAGATAACGCTCAACTTCCTCGAACCACTCCAATGAGTTTCGGGCTGCCGATTGCAAGCGCAAAACCTCCAGCCGCCGTTCTTCCTGGTATCTTTCGAACGCCGCCTCCATCGAAGGTTCGCTATGCAGAAATTCAGCCAGGGCAATCGCGCTGTCAAAGGCGAGGCGCGAACCCGAACCAATGGAGAAATGTCCAGTAGCTGCAGCATCACCCATCAAAACCACGTTTTTGTGGAACCACCTCTCACAAATGACCCGAGGAAAGTTCATCCACACGGCCGAGCCGCGTAAATGATTGGCGTTTGATATCAGCCGGTGCCCACCAAGGTGGTCCGCGAAAATCCTCTCGCACGCCTCGATGGTTTCCTGCTTCGACATTTGCTCGAATCCCCAGGCACCCCAGGTTTTCTGACTGCATTCCACGATCACAGTCGCGGTTTCATCATCAAACTGATAGGCATGGATCCACATCCAGCCATGTTGCGTTTTTTCGAAAATGAATGTGAAAGCGTCGTTGAATTTCTGATGAGTTCCCAGCCAGATGAACTTGCAAAGCCGAACGTCGATATCTGGCTTGAAAACTTCCTCATATTCACGGCGAATTGCGGAATTGATTCCGTCGGCGGCAACTACAAGGTCGAATTCCTCACGGTATTCTTCCGCGGATCTAAACTCTGCCTGGAACCGTAGCTCGACTCCCAGCTCTCGAGCGCGGCTCTGCAGAATTAGGAGCATTTTCATGCGACCGATACCCGCAAAACCATGCCCGCCGGATACAGTGCGAACACCGTTGTGGACTACCGCGATGTCATCCCAATAAGCGAAATTGGCGCGAATTTCCTCCGTGCTTTTGGGGTCGTTCTTCTGCATGTTCTCAAGAGCATCATCCGAAAGCACAACGCCCCAGCCAAATGTGTCATCTGGCTTGTTGCGTTCGATGACCACGACCTCGTGGGACGGGTCCTTCAATTTCATCGAGATCGCAAAATACAACCCAGCCGGACCACCACCAAGACATGCGACTCTCATTTGCCAATCTCCCTGGCTCTTTCCACCCCGGCGCCGTTGCAGTCGGCGCTTCGACTAATGCTAACGCGCGAAAAATTTAATTACAAGCATAAATAATTTATGTATAAAATAAATTAGTAAAACCTTCGTTACGGGTCGTCAATTCTGTATATTTGGCTTTTTTTCATGGTGCGCAATTTTCGTTGCTCATGGGTATCAGGACCACCAGGGGCCTTTCGGGAATTGACTAAAGTCATATCCATTCTCTCACTAAGCAATTGAATACTCGCGGAAATGCGGTAAACACGTTTCACATATCAACCATAGGTAGGAAAAGTGATGGTTTGTCATCGTCAGGCATGCCAATCTTGAAAGAAAAATAACGCTAATTCGACTTTGATTGGGGCCGGACGACGATGTCGGAAGAGTCGTTTACTCGACAGCTAGCAACTATCGTGTGCATTGATGCGGTCGGCTTTTCACGCATGATGGGCATCGATGAGGAACGAACGCTTTCCGCGCTCGAAAACCGTCACGCGGCGATTACACAAATTTGCGAAAGCTTTGCCGGGCGCACGTTTGGAGCGGCTGGGGACAGTATAATGGTGGAATTCGGTTCACCCATCGATTCCCTTCGCGCTGCATTTGAGTTTCAGGATGAAATTGCCAGGCTGAACGAAAATGAGCCTGACAGCTGGAAAATGGCATTTCGTGTTGGAATTAACACAGGTGATGCAATTGTGCGCGGCGATTTGTTGTTCGGCGATGATGTCAACATTGCCGCCCGCCTTCAGGAGATTTCACCGGGCGGCGGCCTTACTATTTCAGATACAACTTATGAACACGTTCGCGGGAAGTCTGCAGCAACTTTTACGTTTCTCGGCGAAAAGAGATTAAAGCATATTGCATACCCTATAGGGGCCTACACTTGCCGTCGCTTGTTGTCCGGTGCGGAAAGCGGTGATTCTGGCTCGCCCGTGAGCACGCAGGAAACTGTCTCGACAAAAGTTCCCGGTTCTGTTGGACCACCGGCAATTGCAGTGCTGCCATTCAGAAACATCACCAGTGATCTTGGAGGAGATTTTATTGCGGACGGAATATCAGGCGATATCGCTGCTGGTCTGGCAAACATCCGTTGGCTGCCTGTCATTTCCAGAAGTTCAACTTTTCAGTTTCGCGATGAGAACCTTGATGCAATTTCGGCGGGCAAGACTCTGGGCGCCGGTTATGTGGTCAGTGGCACGATTGCCTGTGATGGTACGCGATTGCGGTTGAATGCCACGTTGGAAGACGTCGCTGCCGCTCGTACAGTGTGGACACGCCGGTATGACCGGAAATTCTCAAGTCTGCTTGAACTGCAAGATGAACTCGGCTCTGAAATCGTATCAATGCTTGAGCAGCAGGTAGATCGGGCTGAGCAGGCGAGAACATTCAAGACACCATGGGAGGATCTCGATACCTGGCAGCTTGTCCGGCGCGGCCGCTGGCACATGCAAAAGCGCACCAGCGAGGATACCAAGGCAGCGATAGAGTGTTTTGAGAAAGCCCTAAAAGACGATCCTAATTCCAGTGCGACGCTCAATGAAATTGCCTGGTGGTATTTTTGGCGCGCTTGGCTTCGGCTTGGGGACCCAAGCGACTTGGGCAAGGTCGAGAAATATTCCATGAGAGCCTTGTATATGGATAGCCAGGATGCCCGTCCCCACGCCTATCTGGGTGCCTGCGAAATAATGCGCAAGCGCCCGGGCAGGGCAGTCGGCTATCTGCAAGAAGCCATACGTATTGACCCAAGCTTCGCCTTCGCCTATTCGGCGCTCGGCAGTTCGAACTTGCTATTGGGAATTCCGGAAAAAGCTGTCGGCTTTTTCAAGGATGCCGAGCGCTTAAGTCCATTTGACATCTACCAGTTTCACAATCTCGGTGAACTTGCATCTGCTCAGTTTCATATGGGTATGTGGGAAGAAGCAATCGACAGCGCGGATAGGTCAATAGTGCTTTCGCCAAGATACTTTTTGTCACGCCTCGTAAAAATTGGCTCCTTGGCCAGTATGGACAGGATTGCGGAAGCAAAAACGGAAATCACGATATTGAACCAGCGGCTACCGGAATTCACGTTGGAACGAATGGAGTGGATACCCTACGTCGATGCTTCCTATAACAGGAAGCTGATCACTGCTTTCGAAAAGGCGCTGAATCATGAATAGCGTTGATCCCCTGTAATCGTTATCCCGCAGTGGCAGATGGCCAATTATTGACAGTCATTTGAAATTCGGCGACGCAAGGTATATTTTCCTTTCACTTGAACGGAGAAATGAGCCATGCTTTCCCATGCCGGGGTTTGGGCCGCCATTGACGCACTTGCCGCACAATACTCATTGTCGGCATCGGGTTTGGCAAAGCGTGCGGGGCTCGACTCAACCGCCTTCAACAAGTCAAAGCGGTTTTCAGCAGATGGCCGTCCGCGTTGGCCATCAACGGAATCGCTTGCAAAGATCATGACGGCGACCGGCGCCACACTTGAGGAATTTTCTGAACTGATCGGCACTCCCCGATCATACCGCTACCGTTCAGCGCCCTCCGTTGCAGAAGTGCCGCTCATCGGATTTGCACAGGCGGGTGGCGGCGGATTCTTCGACGATGCCGGTTTTCCAGTCGGGCAGGGTTGGGATTCAGTCAGCGTACCGGGCAAGGTTGGGGAGGCCGCATATGCATTGCAAGTGCAGGGAGATTCGATGTTACCCTTGTATAAGGATGGCGATATCCTGATTGTTGATCCCGAGATTTCGACTCACCGCGGTGATCGCGTAGTCGTCAAGACCACTGCCGGCGAGGTTATGACTAAAATGCTTGCACGGCGGACGGCTACCCACATCGAACTCCATTCGCTTAACCCGGAACATCCATTACGTCGGTACAAATTGGCGGAAGTCAGTTGGATCGCGCGTGTGATTTGGGCCAGCCAGTAGTCCGATCCGATCAATCCAAGTTGCTACTGCACAAATTCCCCTGCCAGCGCACGGTCAATCAGTGCACGTGTTTCCTCGAATCCGTACAGCGCGACAAACGAACCAAATCTCGGCCCCTTTTTCTGGCCGAGCAGAATTTCGTAGATCATTTGAAAAAACGCAATCGATACACCCGGGCCACCATCCGGACTTTGCCGATTGTGATCTTGATAACGTTCGATACCGCGGGCAACATCGAGAAGGCTGTTTTGTATTTCAGCGCCGTTTGCTTCTTTTGGAAGCTGTTTCAATGCCTTCGAAATGGCTGACAGTGCTTTGGATTCGACATCGTCGGCGGCACGAAATTCTTTCTCAGGAGCGACGAAATCCTCGAAATAGCGTATTGCGTGGTTGACTAGGCGATCCAGGAAGGGATGGGTTTCCGGCGTGGCGTCAGGGTCATATCTGGAGATAAAACCCCATAATACCTTGCTGTCATGAGCGTTGGATGCGCTCACGAGATTCAGTAGCATTGCAAATGAAACCGGCAGCTCAATCTCGGGCGGATTTCCTGAATGAATATGCCAGACTGGATTTCCCAGCCGCGCCTTCCAATCCTGCTTGGGATAGGAAGAAGCAAAACTGATATATTCGTCGACCGCCTTCGGAATAACGTCAAAAAAAAGCCGCTTTGCTGTCTTGGGTTTTTGGAACATGTAAAGCGACAGGCTCTCCGTCGGAGCGTAGGTGAGCCACTCGTCAATGGTAATTCCGTTACCTTTTGACTTGGAAATCTTTTCGCCGTTCTCATCCAGAAAAAGCTCGTAATTGAAACCTTCCGGCGGTCGGCCGCCGAGAATGCGGCATATTTTTCCAGAAGTTTTCACATTGTCGATATGGTCTTTCCCCGACATTTCATAGTCGATGCCCAGGACAGCCCACCTTAGTGCCCAATCTGGCTTCCATTGGGCCTTGCACCCCCCGGAAGTGACTTTCGTCTCAAACAGCTTGTTCGTATCCGGATCAACCCACTCGACCGTTCCACGGGACGGGTGGACGGCTTTGAGCGGCACCTGCATGACAATACCGGTATCAGGATGTATCGGCAGTATCGGTGCGTAGGATTTCCGGCGCTCCTCGCGCAATGTTGGAAGCATGACTGCCATGACATCATCATAGCGCTCCAGCATCGTGATCAAGCCTTCATCGAAATCGCCACGGGAATAGTAATCCATGGCAGACGCAAATTCATAGTCGAACCCGAAACGGTCCAAAAATCGCCGCAGCATCGCATTGTTGTGGTGCCCGAAGCTTTTATATTCTCCGAATGGGTCCGGCACTTGCGTAAGTGGTTTTCCAAGATGTGCTTCAAGCATTTGCCTGTTGGGTACATTGTCTGGAACCTTGCGCATTCCATCGACGTCGTCAGAAAAACAGAGAAGCTTTGTCGCCACCGAGTTTTGCGTAAGAACATGAAAAGCATGCCGCACCATGGTTGTCCGCGCTACTTCGCCGAACGTGCCGATATGCGGAAGCCCTGACGGGCCGTATCCGGTTTCAAACAGAACTGTATTCGGGAAGCCCTTTCCCTTGAAACGGTCGACGAGCTTTCGCGCTTCCTCGAACGGCCAGGATTTTGACTCCGCTGCGGCACTGATGATTTCAGGGGAAAGTTCATGCTGAACTGAACCGGTCGGTGTCATTTGGTCATCCTGATCATTAATTGGCGCCGGAGGTCTAAGCTGCGCCAAATGGTGCGTCAATGACACCATTGCTTTTTCCTTGCGGCCCACACCCAGTGTGCATACGTTGCATATAACATCCAAAAAATTCGGAGAATTGTTCCATATGACCGTTACGACACCTCACGAAGCGCTAGTCTACATCATGGTAACCTTGTCTGCGGCCGATACGAGCATGACCGACGCTGAGCTTAGCCAGATAGGCCACATCATAAGAAAGCTTCCCGTATTCGACGGGTTTGACGAAGATCGGCTGGTCGACATTGCGAGAAATTGCCAGCAATTGCTGGAGGAAGATGATGGTCTCGAACAGATCCTGGAACTCGCCCACGATGCACTGCCGGAGCGGCTGTATGATACCGCTTATGCCTTGGCCGTTGAAGTTGCAGCGGCGGATCTGCATGTGGAGCAGGAAGAGCTTCGTTTTCTGCAAATGCTCAGAGACAAACTGGTTCTCGACAAACTGACGATCGCCGCCATAGAAAAGGGAGCTGCAGCGCGATACCGGACAATTGCCTAACGGGCCCCTGATTCCGCCTGCCGGGAAATGCATCCCTTGTGTTGTCACGCCGTCAATTCAAAGTGAGTGGCAAGTTATCCTACCGCCAGATATGCCGGTTGGAACACTGAACCGGCCAATTGCTGGCCTGTTTTACTGGAAATGCACCAATGTCTGAAATGGCGATCCGTATAACGGTATTTGTGGCGGTGTTCGGGTTTATGGCTCTATTTGAGCTTTTATCCCCTCGACTTGAACGCCCGGAAATGGCGGGTTGGATCAAAAGACAGAGATGGATCACCAATTTTTCCATGGTCCTGTTGTCGTCGGCACTTTTGAGAATAGTCTTCCCCGCTGCAGCAGTCGGTGCAGCGATCTATGCCGAAACAAACGGCCACGGCATCATGAACAATTTGGAGATTTCACCGGTCGTCGCAGGGATTATCGCATTCATCACACTGGATTTCGCTGTATGGCTGGAACATGTAGCCAGTCACAAAATCCCCCTGCTTTGGCGTATCCATAGGATGCACCATTCAGATCCCGGATTTGACGCAACGACGGCCCTGCGCTTCCACCCGCTGGAAATTTGTCTTTCGATGGTTTGGAAGGCCGGTATAGTAGTCGTGATTGGCGCCCCCGTTGTCGCGGTGCTTATTTTTGAAATAGTTTTGAACGGCGCTGCGATGTTCAACCACGCCAATGTGAACATCCCGCTGCCGCTGGATCGGGTTTTACGGCGTTTCATTGTAACGCCAGACATGCATCGCGTGCACCATTCAACCGAGAAAGATGAGACCGATTCCAACTACGGGTTCAATTTTCCGTTCTGGGATTTCCTTTTTGGAACCTATGTTGGTCAACCTCGAAAGGGCCACGACGGAATGCAAATCGGGCTGAAGCAGTTTCGCGGTGATCAGCCGGCCCGTCTTTTCTGGTGCCTGCTCTTGCCATTCCGGAAAGGTTGAAAATGCCCTTGCATTCTATGATTTTGACGGGATTGGAACCCCAATTGCCATTTTCTCAATAGAAGGCGACCGGAAAATAGCGGAGATAAAGTTCCGACATCACCCCTTTTTCCTCCAGCGACTTGAGAGCTGAATTCATTGCCTCAATGATATCGGATTTGCCCAGTGCCACCGCAATTGCCAAACCGGTACCGAGGTGGTCGTCAGCAAGATATTGCCCACCGGCAAAGCTGCAACAGTTTGCGGATGCGTTGCCACCTATCCAGAACGACATCCGAACGGCATCGTAAAATAGCGCGTCGATATTGCCGGATTTCATATCGTCATACATCCAGCTTTCGCGGTCATATGTAACGGCCTTGGCGGTCGGAAAATAGGAACGCAGCATGCGTTCATGTGCTGAATTGGCAAGTACGCCGACCGATTTCCCGTCGACCGGCAAGGGAGACTTGGACCAGTCCATTGATCCCGTGGCTTGAACGGCGAACCGCGCCGGAAATCGAAAATATGGCCGTGAGAACAAATATTTTGACCTGGTTTCGGGGTTGGTCGCCAGGCCCGCGATTATTGCCTCCCCCTGTTTTGTTTCCAGCGCCTGGCCCAATTCTTTGAACGGCAGGGCCTGCACTTCGCATTTGGCTGAAATTTCCAGTTCCGCGCAAATACTGCGGATCAAGTCAATATTAAATCCTGAAAGCCGCTGACCGCTATCAACATAGTTGAAGGGTGGAAAATCAACTGTTGTAAGAAACCGCAGACGTGCAATATTTCTAATTTCGGGTCTCTGTAATGGTTCCTCTCTGTCCCAGTATTTTGGCGGTTGGGATTCTGCATATGATCTTGAATTCGTGTGTAACATCAATAAAAAAGCTGACAGAATGAGGATGATATTCTTATTCATGATAATGTTGGCTATTTGAAGCTTTTCTGAGCAGCTGTTGTTGGTGTATGTACATGTCTAGGGTTACTGGGGAGAGGCATTTTGTACGTGGAAAAAGGGGCGCCCCGTTCGTGTGATATTAGTTCACTTCGCCTTACAATAGCCAAGGAAAACGATATCGACCGTTGTCTGGAATGGTTTTGTTCCTACACTCAATGCAATTATGCAGTTTATCACCTCGGCCGTTCCCGCAGTCATATAACAGATTCACCCTATGTCAGGACAAACTATCCGGCAAGTTGGGTTCAGCGCTATCTGCTCCGAAACTATGTCGAAATTGATCCCGTGGTTCAGCGTGGATTTAACAGTGCATTTCCTTTCTATTGGGATGAGTTGAAAATCGTATCGAGTCAGGAAGTTGAGTTTTTTCAGGATGCTATGGCCCACAATACCGGAATGTCAGGTTTTTCTATTCCGCTGTGTGACAAGGCAAATCGACGTGCATTGTTCTCACTCTCCAGCGAATATCCGCCTCAGCTTTTGCGTAAGAAACTCAACGGTATTATTCCTGAACTGATCGAGGCCGCGGGTTTCATCCACCAGAAAGTGATTGCTGATACGTTCTTCGGGGAACCGTCCGGCGTCTCGTTGAGTCCTCGTGAAATTGAGTGTCTGTCGTGGGTCGCATGCGGCAAGGACAGCACCTCTATTTCGATAATCCTCGGACTGTCCGACCATACCGTTCGTGACTATCTCAAATCCGCTCGCTTCAAACTCGGTTGCGCCACGATTGCGCAGGCAATACACAAGGCGACCGTCAGCGGGATACTGGAAAACAGCTCGCACAACCCCCTCAAATAGGGGGGATATTTCGGGGTTATTGCCCGGAAAATTTAAACACCCGAACCTGTTGGCGTCAATGGGAGCGGGAAAATGTTTGTCACGATAGAAACGCATGAACAGCCGGAAAATCTTGATCTGATTGATCGCATGTACAGGTTGCGCGCCAAGGTATTTGGTTCAGAATTGGGCTGGGATGTATCAGTAGTCAATGGTAGGGAAGCCGATTACTATGATCGTTGTAATCCCGTTTATCTGATATGGACTGACGCCGGGAAACGCGAGCTTTATGGTTCGGTCCGGCTACTCCCCACCACCGGGCCGACGCTGCTCTATGATGTGTTCCACGATACATTTCCGGGCGAATTGAGCCTCTCCGCGCCTGGCATTTGGGAAGGTACGAGATTGTGCGTAAATGAAGATGCATTCGCGCACAGGATGCCGCAAGTAGGTAAAAAGACCGCATTTTGCCTCATGCTGCTCGCACTCTGTGAAACAGCACTCAAGAACCATATACACACGTTGATTTCCAATTTCGAACCTCCGACCAGGCGACTTTACAGGGCTGCCGGAGCTCCCCTGCAAGAGTTGGGTTCAAGTGACGGCTATGGCCGCCGGCCGGTTTGTGCCGGCCTATTTCCGGTAGACAAGCGCACACTCGATCAGATGCGCTCGGCGATTGGCGTGGAAAGCACGCTTTTGGTTGCCGACATCAACGATCGTCTTCGCTCTGTCATGCGTGCGGCCGCCTAACCGTTTCGATCTACCAGCATTTTCAATTGGAGCCTGCCTTGGGAACTGAGGACTGGAAACCTGATGCATCGATCGAACCTTTCGCACAATGGAAAAACGTTGGTGTCGCTCGATGCGGGAACTATTGCCCGGTTCATTGCTGATGATGGTAATCAATCTCGTAAGTTTGATTGCGATATCGCCGAGCATGAATTTCTGCGCACGTTGGGGGTGACTAAGCGCCAAAGAAGAAAAATCGCCGTCTGCGCTGCATTGAATTGTACGGACTACGTTGATGAACTGATTGCATCAACCTTGGTCGGCGAAGAAGCCTATTATCGGCAGTTGGCAGTGTCACTTGGCCTTCCATTCGAAACAAATGTCGACGCAGACCGGCTGCTGATCAGTGACAAAGAAATACATACTCAACTATGTAGCCACCACGGAACACGGATCGTGTTCCGTCAGGAGGTAGACGGTCAAAGTTCGATTTTGGTTGCGCCACGATCGGTACAAAGATCGTTGTTGACAAAGCACTTGTCCCACAATCCGCAAATACGTTCGCGCCTGGTTGTCACGACTCCGACAGCCTTGCGGCAGGCATTGATTTGTCGCGGCCGCGAAAACATTATCGACGTAGCGGTGAATGGCCTTTCAAAAACTCAGCCTCAACTATCCGCAAAAACGGTCGCAGTTGCCTGGCAAGGCGCAACCATTGGCGCGTTGATCGTGGCACTTCCGGTATTTACAATACGATTTCCCGCGCAAACTGCATTGGCGGCCCATGCGTTTTTCTCGCTATTCTTCTTGTCTTGCGTGTATTTGCGGCTGGCGGCGGCAAGCTTAAAATCCAAATACCGGTATGCTTTGCTTAAAAGCGTCGATCCGGCATCCTATCCGGTCTATTCTGTCCTCGTTCCGCTGTATCGGGAGTCCGAAGTGGTTCCGGAACTTGTTGCCGCATTGGATAAGATCGTCTGGCCGCGCTCGAAGCTTGAGATCAAGATTATATGTGAAGCCGATGATGAGGCTACACTTTCAGCGTTGGCAGCGGTTCCGTTGAAGCCGTGGGTGGAGGTCGTCGCTGTCCCTGCGTGCCTGCCTCGAACAAAACCGAAGGCACTAAATTTTGCAGCACAACTCATATCCGGGGATTTTATCGCCGTGTATGACGCTGAAGACAGGCCGCATCCGTATCAGATGGTAGAAGCTTGGCAACGATTCCATGGGGAATGTGCCAACCTTGCCTGTCTGCAGGCACCTCTGGTTGTGACCAATATCATGCAATCGGGCATTGCCCGGATGTTTGGGTTTGAATATGCAGCGTTGTTTCGCGGAATCCTGCCCTGGCTTGCAAAAAAAAACCTTGTGTTGCCGCTCGGTGGTACGTCCAATCATTTCCGAAAAAGCAGTTTGCAAAATATCGGATACTGGGATCCGTACAATGTCACCGAGGATGCCGACATTGGACTGCGGCTTTGCAGGGCAGGCTATCGTGTATCGACAATTACAAGGCCGACCTATGAAGACGGCCCTGCTCAGCTCGATACTTGGATTAAGCAACGCACCCGCTGGTTCAAAGGCTGGCTGCAGACCTGGTTGGTTCATAACAGGTCACCGCTTTTGTTGATGAGGCAACTGGGAATTGGCTCTTTCATTATGAGCCAAATTCTGTTTGCCGGCCTTTTGGTTTCGGCGCTGGCCCATCCGTTATTGCTGTACACCGTGATTGACCTGACGGTGAAAATCTTATCCGGGTCACTTGAAAATTCAATCGAAGCAACACTGCTGATCGTAGATACGACAAACATCGCGCTCGGATATGGCGCATTTCTGATGCTGGGGTACAGATCGCTTATTACAGCTGAAAGGCATCGTTTCCACGGCGTGATACTGGCCACACCTTTATATTGGATGGCGATGTCGATTGCCGCGTGGCGCGCGGTTCATCAGCTGGTTCGCAAACCGTTTTATTGGGAAAAGACGCCGCACGTTGCTCGAAAGGTGCCAAAGATGGATAACTGACGTTGCATCATTGGCCCATAATAGATTCTTTGCCAACGACGATGCGATTATCGCGCTTGCCGACAATATGGTCATCTCGGCCGTCATACGGCACCGAAATCAGGAATTCACGAATGACAGCGAGCCGGGCCCTGCGCTTGTCATTTGCGCGTATGATGGTCCATGGCGTATGATCGGTATTGGTCTTGTCGAGCATGATGTCACGGTAACCGGTATATTCATGCCATTTGTTTATTCCGGCAATGTCAATGGGTGAAAACTTCCAGTATTTCAGTGGGCTGTGGACCCGGTCATGAAACCGTTTTAGCTGCATCTCTTGACCGATATTGAGCCAAAACTTGAAGAAGTAGATACCATCGTCGACAATCGCCTGTTCAACATTGGGAACTTCGGCCAGAAAGGCTTTATGCTGTTCCGGCGTGCAAAATCCCATCACAGGTTCAACGCCGGCCCTGTTGTACCAGGACCGGTCGAACGTAACGAATTCTCCGGATGTCGGAAAATGTGAGACGTAGCGTTGGAAGTACCATTGGCCACGTTCCGTATCAGTTGGTTTTGACAATGCGACATTACGAGCGGCGCGCGGGTTAAGGTACTGGCGAGTCACGAATATCGTGCCGCCTTTCCCAGCCGCATCACGCCCCTCAAAAAGGGCCAGTATCCGGCGTCCGCTAGCTTTCAACCAATTTTGCATTTTGACAAGTTCTGTTTGCAGCCCAAACAGCGTTTCCTCATACTCGGAACGCTTCAACTTTTTCTTGTAGGGGTAATCTTCGGAAACCATGGCTTTTCCGGAAATCCATTCCGGTAGTTCGGGGTCCATGATGTCAAATATCAGTTCTTCACCGTCAATGGAGAGGTGAAAAGGGTCAATCTTTTCTGATATCAGAGATGCCATCTGCTAACCTTCAACTTGCTCGCAGATATGCTATTGGCTCCCAACGGCGCGGTAAACCCGGATGAAACAAATATGTCGCGGTATTCTGGTAGGGCTCCATCAAAACGATGACCGATTTTCAATTCCACATGCAAAACCGAATTGATGAACTTAAAGCTTCTCTTGAGAATCTCAGCGCCATTCGGCTTGCCATGGCATTGCCGGACCCCGTAATTGTTTTTTCCGGACAGTTTGAGGCAGTCTTTCAAAACAAACCAGCTGTTGAAGCATTTGGCTCCGTTCAGGTTGGACGTGATATCAGGATAACGTTCAGATCTCCGGAGATGGTCAATTTGCTTGATAGTGTAGTCTCGGATGGAACGAAAATCTCGACAAACCTGATAGAGCGGGTGCCCTTGGAACGTTTTTTCTGGGTTACAGCAACGCCGATCGATGAGCGAGTCGGGTTGTTCGTCCTCCTGTTTAGGGATCAGACTGAAGCGCATCGGATAGATCGAATGCGTTCGGATTTCATCGCGAATGCAAGCCACGAGTTGCGCACTCCGCTGGCATCAATTTCGGGATTTATCGAGACCCTTCGCGGCCCCGCACGAAATGATCCGCGGTCTCAACATCAGTTTCTCGACATCATGCAGGAGCAAACTGGCAGGATGTCGCGGTTGGTAGCCGATTTGCTGGCGCTGTCACGGGTCGAGATGAAAAAAGACATCAGCCCCGATGCGCAAGTAGAGTTGGGTGCCATATTGGATATCGTGGTTGAATCGCTTTCAAAATTGGCAGGGAATTTGAATGTCGACATCACCAAGCTGTACCGAGATGCGAAATATTTTGTTGCTGGAGATCGTGATGAACTCGTTCAAGTATTTCAAAACCTGATCGAAAACGCACTTAATTATGGAAGCTCGGGAAAAAGGGTGGAAGTGGGTATTACGGGCTCTGGCGGGCGCCACAAAACGGCAATCGAAGTCTGGGTACAGGATTACGGCCCGGGAATTGCCAAAGAACACCTTCCGCGAATAACGGAGCGTTTCTATCGAGCGAATACGGAAAAGGAGCACAAGGGCACCGGACTTGGCTTGTCAATCGTCAAGCACATCTTGGCGAGACATCATGCAGCAATGGTTGTGGATTCGGAAAGTGGAAAGGGTGCGCGCTTCACAGTGACATTTCCATCGAAGCCGGTGTGAACATTGTCCGATGCGATGCATGGCACAATCGTGACATGAAACTGTCATGCAACATATTTATGCATCGATTTTTGATCCGCGCCAATTAATACGGGAAAACCTCGAAAGTGAACAAAATGCAGGTCGAACATACCGTTAGTGATTATGATGAGGACTTGCGCTTTCTGACGCAAAAAATATCGGCAATGGGTGGGCAGGCGGAAAGGATGGTTGAGCGCGCCATTGATGCTCTTATCCGTTCCGATCATAAACTGGCCGAGACCGTTGTTGCAGATGATATTGTTCTTGATAACGGCCAAAGAGATATTGATGAGAAAGCGGTCCTCGTCATCGTCAAGCGGCAACCGATGGCACAGGATCTTCGCGAAATAATTGGCGCAATCCGAATTTCAGCCGATCTCGAGCGCATAGGCGACCTTGGAAAAAATATTGCAAAAAGAGTATCTGTAGTGACCGAGTATCGTCAGCCCGTGTCGTTCTATCGTGGACTGCAAGCTTTGACGGATTTGGCACTCACGCAGCTAAAATTTGTGCTGGATGCCTATTCTACTCGCTCGATCAGTCAGATCGAGGTCGTCCGGGACCGCGACGACCAGACTGACGCCAAATATACGTCACTGTTTCGAGAACTGCTTACTTATATGATGGAAGATCCGCGCAATATAACACCGTGCACCCATCTGCTGTTTTGTGCGAAAAATCTGGAGCGAATCGGTGATCACGCAACCAACATCGCCGAAACGGTCTATTACATTTCAACAGGCGAACAAATGCCGATTGAACGACCGAAAGACGACACAAGCCACGAAGTGACAATCACGAAGGGGTAGTTGGCACGTATTCGCCGGGGATTATTCTCAGCGCGAACGGCGGCGCTCAGATGCTGGCTGAAATGCCAACCGGGCATGAAATGTACAATATGGGCCCGTTTCTGCCGGGTCATTGCCGCAAAAGTGAAAATCCTCCGACAACGGATCGCCAATGGGCCATTTGCAGGTTTGTTCGGTCAGTTCAATGAGTTTTAACCGCCGCGAGATTGGTACCACGACATCAATTGCCGGCTTTGCCTCAAACTCGGCGATGGCATCGGTAGCAAACTGCTGCTGAAGGGCGGTTGCTCCAACACTGGTTGGCATGCCACGCGAAAAATTGCCGGCGCGGGAATGTGATTTACTGGAGCTTGTGACCTTGCTGGTTTTCTTGGCGCGGGACGAAGACGACGTTGCACGTCCCCGGCTGGAAAGCTTGAGCCGATGGACCTTTCCGATTACTGCGTTGCGTGTAACACCTCCAAGTTTTGCAGCAATCTGGCTTGCGCTCAGTCCTTCTGCCCAAAGGTTTTTCAGAAGGTCTACACGTTCATCTGTCCAGCTCATAGGTATTTTCCTCGTCAGCCGCGCATTATTGGACTCCTTCCCCGCTCCGGAAAAATCCGGAAGACACCACATCTATTGGGAGTGACGGCCCGCTGCACGATATGTAGATATTTCGTTCGATTGACACCCTATATGATCCGTTGACTCTGTGACAAGAGTCCCAAGCTTTGGCGGAATCACAAAATTCAGTTTTCCCCAGTTGAAGTGCTTGAAGGAGCTTTTTTACGGGTATCCGGTCATTCAATTGATTCCGCCCGGGTCAATTTCATTGATTTCCACAGACGAAACGGATAGATCAAACCAGATATGCAGATTGCCGCCGCGAGGCGGCTTTTTTGATTGTTGTTCCAGGAGCATTTTGAACCAACCGGACAATGGTTCAGATATCCAATGGTGGTATTCAATGACATCTTCACCGCTCTATGACACCTATATCCGCGCAGACCTGGCCTTTGAGAAGGGTGAAGGATCCTGGTTGACGATGGCGAATGGTGACCGGTATCTCGATTTTGCTGCTGGTATCGCCGTAAACTCACTCGGTCATGCGCATCCCCACCTGGTTGCTGCTCTGACTGACCAAGCATCAAGACTTTGGCATGTTTCCAACATTTACGAGATACCCGGCCAGCGGAAGCTTGCAGACAGGCTTTGCCAAAGGACATTCGCCGACAAAGTGTTCTTCACTAATTCCGGTGCCGAAGCGATGGAATGCGCCATCAAGACCGCGAGGCGCTATCATTATGCAAAGGGCGCACCGGAGAAATATCGGATAATTACTTTCGAAGGGGCATTTCATGGCCGTACGCTGGCAACGATCGCTGCCGGCGGCCAGGCTAAGTATCTCGAGGGATTTGGACCGAAATCCGAAGGCTTCGACCAGGTTCCCTTTGCAGATGTTGAAGCACTCGAGAATATGGTTTCGAATGAAACTGCAGCGGTGTTGATCGAGCCGATTCAAGGGGAAGGCGGAGTCCGGATGGTGTCGCATCAATGTATGCGCGATATCCGCAGCGTTTGTGACGAACACGGACTTTTGCTGATCCTCGATGAAATACAATGCGGAGTAGGCCGCACCGGCAAGCTTTTTGCCCACGAATGGGCAGGAATAGTTCCCGACCTGATGGCAATCGCGAAGGGTATCGGTGGCGGGTTTCCGATTGGAGCCTGCCTTGCCACGCAAGATGCCGCTCAAGGTATGATCGCTGGTACACATGGTACGACATATGGCGGTAATCCATTGGCAATGGCTGTGGGCAATGCCGTGCTTGATATAGTTTTGGAGGATGGCTTTCTCGATACGGTAATCAAAAAATCGCTTTTGTTGAAGCAGGGGCTTGCACAGATTGTGGATGCTTACCCGCAACTCGTTGAAGCTTTTCGCGGAGAAGGACTGTTACTGGGACTAAAGTGTGTTGCGCCAAATACCACCATAGTTTCGTCTCTGAGAGATGAAGGTTTGCTGACGGTCGGTGCGGGGGATAACGTTGTCCGCATACTGCCGCCGCTCACCGTGTCCGAGAATGACATTCGCATTGCGTTGGACAAAATGAATGCGGCATTGGCAAAGCTGTCCAACAGCGGTCAGACACACTGAGAAGGGCTGGAACAATTGAAAAACCGGGGCCGCCATTTCACGGACTTGTCAGATATTTCGGGCGCAGTGTTGCGGGATATCCTGACCGATGCTGCGCTCCGCAAGGAGCGCACAAAAAAGGGGATCACCGACAAGACATATAGCGGAAAAATCCTGGCCATGATTTTTGACAAACCGTCTACCCGGACACGGGTCTCGTTTGACGTCGCGATGCGCCAGCTTGGTGGTGAAACGATAATGCTGACCGGAAGCGAAATGCAGCTTGGCAGCGGCGAAACAATTGCCGACACCGCACGTGTATTGTCACGCTATGTCGACATAATCATGATCAGAACGACATCTCACGAACGCATGTCCGAACTTGCAGAATATGCGACGGTACCGGTCGTAAACGGTTTGACCGACGACACCCACCCCTGCCAGATTATGGCCGACATTTTAACGTTTGAAGAACATCGCGGCCCTATTCGGGAAAAGATGTTTGCCTGGACGGGTGATGGCAACAATGTGCTGCATTCATTGATCGAAGCGTCGGCACTATTTGATTTCCGCCTCAACATAGCTGTTCCCGTAGGCAGTGAACCGGATATGAAATATGTCGACTGGTCTACCGCCAACGGTGGCCGGATCACATTGACGCATTCGCCTGAAGACGCTGTTCGTAATGCCGATTGCGTCGTTACCGACACCTGGGTTTCGATGGGGCAGGAACATCGTGCGCGCGGTCGCGAAGTTTTTACCCGGTACCAGGTTAATCCGGCGTTGATGAGCAACGCCAAGCCGGATGCATTGTTCATGCATTGCCTGCCGGCCCACCGTGGCGAAGAAGTAACCGAGGACGTGATCGACGGGCCGCAGTCTGTCGTATTTGACGAAGCCGAAAACCGGTTGCATGCCCAAAAAGCCGTTCTGGCCTGGTGCCTTCAGGGAAACTGATCAGATGGCAGCTGACAGGGAAATGGGCCTTACCGATGGCCAGTCCGGTGATGATGTAGTGCTCCCATTTCAGGTTGAGGGTCTCGATGTCAGGGGTCGTGTCATCCGGCTTGGCTCGATGCTTGACGATATGCTTGACCGGCACAACTATCCCGAGCCGGTCGCAAAACTGCTGGCCGAGGCGGTCACACTCACCGTACTACTTGGCAGTTCGCTGAAGTTCGAAGGCAAACTTATCTTGCAGACACAATCCGACGGGCCCGTGAATATGCTGGTTGCAGATTTCAGCACACCTGGATCAGTGAGGGGTTATGCGCGGTATGACGAAGAGAAACTGGCGCGGGCGACTAAAAACAGCCTGACCGAGCCTGGCCAGCTTATCGGTTCCGGCGTCTTGGCACTAACGATCGACCAGGGCCCGGATACCCAGCGTTATCAGGGGATAGTCAGACTCGACGGAAAAAACCTGGAGGAAGCCGCGACGGTTTATTTTCAGCAGTCAGAGCAATTGCCGAGCGAAGTCAGGCTTGCCGTTGCAAAACAGATTATTCCATCGCCGCATGGCGCTGTTGAAAAGTGGAGAGCGGGCGGACTATTGGCTCAGTACCTGCCTAAGTCTACGGAACCCTTGCCTGTCATCGACTTTCCCAGCGGCAAACCGGAAGTCGACGCCGATAGCGTGGAGTTGACCAACGACGCCTGGAAAGAGTTGGTGGCGCTGGTTGCGACAATTGAAGCATCGGAGTTGATTGATCCTGAATTGACAAATGAAACACTACTTTATCGGTTGTTTCACGAGCATGGTGTCCGGGTCTTTGAAGGCAAGCGGGTCCGCGATGATTGCTCCTGTTCCCGCGAGAAAATTCACCGCATACTAAGTACCTTCTCGCCCGACGAGATTTCCGATAGCATCGAAAATGATGTAATCAGGGTCGATTGCGAATTCTGTTCCGCATCCTATGAATTTGAGCCGTCTGGCTTTCTGGTAAAAGGTCGTAAAACCGGTAAAAGCCTGTGAAATATTACAAATCCCTAACTTGTTTGTAATCGTGGCTAACTTAGATGGACGTATATGCTGACGGTGCCGGAGTGCATAAATGCTGAAGTCCTATGACTCAGAGAAGGAACAGATAACGCCGGTTCCACGCGACGTTGACGCTACCCTTTTAGTCAGCGCAGCTAAAGCGCTGGTTCAGCTTTTGTTAATGGTGGCAATTGTTGCATGCTCGGTGATGGGCATGAATTGGCTATTGGCTAGCAAGCCTGAAAAACCGTCCCGACCGCCGTTTCAGACGGTTTATCCTGTCGAAACAGTTACGGTATCGACCGGCAACTACACTCCAAAAGTGACCATTTACGGCCAAGTAATTTCGGAACGCTCGATTGACTTGCGAGCGCTCGTCAGTGGTGAAATCGTGTGGGCAAATGAAGCACTCCAGGCTGGAGCTAAAATCGAAGCCGGTGACCCGCTCGTCAAGATCGACAAATTTGATTATGAGGGAGCATTGTCGGAAGCTAACGCCAATCTGGCTCAAACCGACGCAGTAATTCTCGAGATCAAAGCCCGGCTCGAAGCGGAACGAAGTCAGTTGGCAGCTGCAAACCAGCAGCTCGAACTTGCGCAACGTGACCTCGACCGGGCTAACCAGTTGCTTGGCAGCGGTTCTATGACCGCAAAACAGGTCGAGGAACGGGAACTGGGCCTGTCCGTGCGTCAGCAGGCAGTTTCACAACGGGAGAGCAACATCAGCATTGAAACAGCGCGGCTTGGCCAGCAGGAAGCAGCACGTGCACGATTGCAGTGGAAGGTTTCGCAGGCGCAAAAAAGCGTGGCCGACACGGAAATGAAGGCACCGTTCACTGGTGTTGTACGTGCATCAACAGCAGAAGTGGGCAAGTTTGCTGGACCTAATGACATTATCGTCTCAATGTACAGTTTGGATCAGTTGGCAGCGCGCTTCACGTTGACCGATGCGCAATTCGGCCGGATATCGACAGACAGCAGCCCCTTGATAGGTCGCAGCATCGAGGCATATTGGTCAGTTGGAGAAACAGAATACCGTATCGATGGAACTGTAACCCGAATAGGCGCAGACATCGTATCGGAGCGTGGCGGTGTTGAAATCATCGCCAGCCTGAATTCCGCTGATATACCTGCGCAAATCAGACCCGGAGCATTTCTTGAAGTTCGTCTTGCCGACCGCGTTTATAAAAATGCGGTGCGAATACCGGAGGATTCGATCTACGATTCTGACACAATCTACCTTGTGAAGGACGACAAGCTGTCATCTCGCAAGATTACCGTGCTAGCATATGACGATGGAATGGCGATAATCGCGGGTCCGGTAGGTAATGGCGATGTTGTGCTGGCTACCAGATTGTCGGTTGTCAGCGATGGTTTGCCGGTCAAGCCATCTGCCAACGAATTGGGTATTGGCGCGGGGGCGGGTGTTGACCAGACATCGGCCATCAACCCTCCGGCATTGACGAGATCGGACTAACGCGATGCTTGGCGGTGTCAATCGTTCAAAGGGGATGGTCGCATCGTTTGTCAGGCATCCAAATGCTGCAAACCTTGTCATGCTCCTGATGATCCTGTTTGGGATTTTTGCCCTTGCAAAGATTAATACGCAGTTTTTCCCCACAGTCGACCGGCCGGTAATCACGGTCTCGGTTTCTTGGCCCGGAGCAAGCGCCGAGGACGTGGAAGCAAATGTCCTTGCAATTATCGAACCTGAAGTCCGTTTTGTTGATGGCGTCGGCAAAATGGCATCCTACGCTCGTGAAGGAACCGGAACCGTTGCGCTCGAATTTGCCGAGGGGTTCGACATGCAAAAGGCGCTTTCGGAAATTGAGTCCCAGGTAAAGGCTATCGCTCAACTACCTGCCGACGCTGAAACCCCGAAAATTACGCGTTCCCAGTTCTTTGATGGCGTCTCGAAATTGTCTGTATCGGGGGCGGTTCCGGAATCCACGCTGCGGACCGTGGCCAAGCAAATCCGTGATGATCTGGTCGAGCGCGGTATCGACAAGGTGGAGTTTACGGGACTGCGTGCCGAGGAACTGAGGGTGGAAATGCCCGAGCGTGAGCTGCGCCGCCTTGCACTGACGGTTGGTGACATCTCAAAATCAATCGAAGTTGCCAGCCGCGACCTGCCATCCGGGAATCTTGATGGTCGGGTTGAAAAACAGCTCCGGTCACTGGCTGACCATGATACTCCTTCGACATTGCGGTCAATCGAGATCAAATCACTGTCGAGCGGCGAAAAGGTCTATCTGGGGGACATTGCGAAAATTCGGGCCGGCTTCGATGAAAACGAAATTCGCGGACTGGCAGGTGGAGAAAACGCAATTGAAATCGCAGTTAGCCGCGCGCCGACAGCCGATACGCTGGCCACTGCGAGAATTCTCGAGGACTACCTTGATGAAATCCGGCCGTTGCTCCCGGAATCGATTATTCTTCAGGAGTACGAAGTGCGCGCAGACAGCCTGTCGGCACGCATTCTCCTTCTTGTGAAGAACGGACTTGGCGGCCTCATCCTGGTAGTCGGGATACTGTTTCTGTTTCTTGATTTCCGCATAGCGTTTTGGGTGGCTGCCGGAATACCGGTAGCAATGCTTGCAACGCTGGGTCTGATGTACGCATCAGGTCAGACGATCAACATGATCACACTCTTTGGCCTGATCATGATGCTAGGAATAATTGTCGATGACGCAATTGTGGTCGGTGAACATACCTACACTCGTCTGCAAATGGGTGACGAACCCAGGGTAGCCGCTGAAAACGGGATTCAGATGATGCTGTTGCCGGTTATGGCGGCCCTCACCACCACGATTGCGGCATTCGCACCAATTGCCCTTATAACAGGGGTAATTGGGCAGATAATGGGCGTACTTCCTTTCGTGGTAGCGGCTGTAATTTTTGCCAGCCTAATTGAATGTGCGCTGATCCTGCCTGGCCACTTGGCTCATTCGCTGTCGGGAAGAAAGCATGGACGCCGCTGGTCTTACTGGCGACAGCTGGTTTTGTCTTTGGTAATTGCGCTGGTCGTTGCTGCGGTCGCCTCACGGGCATTCGGACTCGATCCGGATTCATGGTCTCTCCTCAAAATACTTTCATCCTGGCAGCAGGACTATCCAATCTGGCTGTTTGCCATTCTCGTTGGCGGGCTGGCCGTAATAGTGGCATCGGCAATCGAGGGGATAGTTTTTGTTTCGCACCGAAAGCGGAAATATCCGCCGCGCGATATATCTACTGATGGAAATAGCCGCTTTCGGGTTTGGTTTGAGTACTGGTTTTCCCGGTTTCGTGATGGTGTATTTTCCTATGTCGTTACGCTGTCATACCGATGGCGATACGTCACTGTATCGATCGCTGTAGGTCTGGTGTTGGTAGTGGCCGTTGGGCTCATTCGCGGTGGACGGGTAGAGTTTGTGTTCTTTCCATCACCGGAAGCTGAAAATATCCGTGGCTATGTAACCTTCAATGCCGGAACTCCTGAAAACGAGGCGATCGCAGCGCTTCAAAAACTGGATAAATCTTTGCGGGACACGGAATCCGCCATCGGTAACGGTGAACAGTTGGTCAAGGCAATATTCGTCAAACTAGGACAATCCGGCCGCAATCGTGGTGATCATCTTGCCGAAATGCAGGTGCAACTGACATTGTCGGAATACCGGACTGTTCGAACACCGGAGATCGTGCGGGAATGGCGGCGAAATGTGCCGAAAATACCTGGGATCGCCAGATTTGCCATCGTCGAGGTGAGAGGCGGACCACCTGGCCGCGACATAGACGTGCTACTTCAGGGAGCCGAAGCCGCCACCTTGAAAAGAGCAGCAGCAGAAGTCACCGACATCCTTTCATCCATTGCCGGTGTGTCGGGGGTCAGCGACAACCTACCGTTTGGCAAACCGGAAATCGTCATGAAACTGACCCCGCGCGGAGCCGCCCTTGGCTTCACGATTGACACAGTCGGAAGGCAGGTCCGAAACGCCTTTGAAGGATCAATTGCCCGCCGTTTTGCGCGCGGGGACGATGAAATCACGTTGCGTGTATCGCAGATAATGAAACGCAAGGGATCTGCGGCCTTGCGAAGTTTCGAGTTGCGATCGCCGTCGGGTGAATTTGTACCTCTGACCGAGGTTGTCCAACTCACGCAGTCTCAAGGATTTGCGGTGATCCAGCGTGATGACGGCAAGTCCACAATTTCAGTTTCCGGTGACATTGACACTGAAACCAATACAACCGATCGGGTGATCGAAGAACTGAGCCAGAATGGCAAGCTCGACGAAATCGCCAACAGATACAACATAACATACCGGTATGGTGGTCGTGCCGAAGAACAGAAGGATGCATTTGCTGATCTCGGTATTGGAACTGCCGTTGCCTTGTCGGTCATCTACATCATTTTGGCCTGGGTATTTGCCAGCTATTGGTTGCCGGTTGCAATCATGCTGATAATTCCGTTCGGCGTTGTTGGTGCGGTATTCGGGCATTGGGTGATGGGCTATCAACTGACGATATTGTCAATGATCGGGCTGCTTGGCCTTGCCGGAATTCTGGTCAACGACTCCATCATCCTCGTTCAACGCATGCTTGAACGGCGGCGGGATGGGGACAGCGAAGAAGCAGCGGCGGTAGGTTCCAGCCGCGACCGGCTTAGAGCTGTACTGTTGACATCACTGACGACAATTTGCGGTCTTTTACCACTGATGTATGAAAAAAGCCTACAGGCGCAATTCCTTTTGCCTATGGCAATAACGATCGTTTTTGGACTGGGAATGGCGACACTGCTGGTTCTATTCCTGGTGCCGTCACTGATCGGCATCGGGCATGACATCAAGCGGGCGCTGACGGCAATTTTCTTCAACTCGATGCAAAACGAGACGGCTCAGAGCTAAAGGTTAATCGCGCCAGAAACGCGGTAACAACAATACCAGAACGGTAAACAATTCCAGGCGCCCAAGCAGCATTCCGGCAGACAAAAGCCATTTTGCGGGGTCGTTCAATTCTTTGAAGGTGCCGGAAGGACCAATCGTATTTCCAAGGCCAGGCCCGACATTTGAAAGTGCTGTTCCTGCACCGGAAATAGCGGTGATGAAGTCGAGGCCCGTCAGTTGCAGAAGAACTGAAAGCAATACAAATGCCGCAGCGAACACGAAGAAAAAACTCATCACCGCTGCAGAAATGCGGTCTTCGAGTGGCCTGCCGTTAAATCGCTTGATGAACACGCCATTAGGGTATGCAGTTTGGCGGATCTGATGGGTTACATCCGCAAATAGAACCTGGAAGCGGAATATCTTGATACCGCAGGATGTCGATCCCGCACACCCGCCGATAAACATGATCGAAAAAAAGAAAGCAACGGATTCTGCACCCCATGTTCCATAGTCGTCAATTGCAAATCCGGTGCCGGTCATTATTGAAGTGACGTTGAAAGCGCCGACCCGCAGGCTCGCGAGCTTGGTTTCATGACCGGCGAAGTGAGCCAGAAACCAGCCGTAAATGGAAAAAACCACAAGCAGCGCGATGAACACCTGGACCTGGCTGTTTTTGATCATTGGCATGAATTGCCCACGCAGCATGTGCACCATCATAAGAAAAGGCAGACACCCAGCGATCATGAAGAATATTGCAACCCAATGCACAGCTCCGTTTTCGAAGTGGCCAAGGGAATTGTCGTGTGTAGAAAATCCGCCGGTTGCAACTGTCGAAAACGAATGGGCAATTGCATCAAATTCACCCATTCCGGTTGCCATGAAAGCCAGCATGCACGCGGCAGTCAAGATCACATACACCAACGTAAGAGAACCGGAGATTTGTGCCGCGCGTGGCAGTATTTTCTCCGGAGTGTCGAATGCCTCCGCCTTGAACAATTGCATTCCGCCGATTTGCAGCATGGGGAGGACCGCAACCGACATCACAATAATACCAAGTCCACCAAGCCACTGAAGCAGCGCCCGCCAGAACAGGATGCCGAGAGGGGCATTGTCGAGCCCCGTAATTACCGTTGATCCGGTCGTGGTCAGTCCGGACATCGACTCAAAAAACGCATCGGTATAACTTGGGACAGCACCTGACCATAGGAATGGTATGGCGCCAAAAGTTACCAGGAACAGCCAGGAAAGCACGGTCATCAACATTGCTTGACGCGTCGACAACGTGCGTGGCGCACCGTTGGTGGCAAGAAACAACACCAGACCAACAAGCGTTGTAAACGCCGACGCCGCGAGGAAAACCATCCAGTCGTCATTGCCGGCGCCAAAGTCGACCAGCGCTGGTACCAGCATCGTGACACCAAGGCCGGCTGTCAAAATGCCGCATACTAGGAAGACCGGGCGCATATCTAGGAGAGAACTCAATTGACAGTTCTTTCAACTGAGGGGGCATCCAGTGAAAAAGCCGGGATGGCAACTTCAAATATCTCGCCAGCGTCATCACGCATTTGATAACTGCCCTGCATGACCCCTGATGATGTTTTTAGCGGACATGCAGACGAGTACTGAAAACTGTCTTCGGGATTGAGGATGGGTTGTTCGCCAACGACGCCGGGTCCGCGAACTTCTTCGACAATGCCGTTCCCATCAACGATATGCCAGTATCGTGATTCCAATTGTATGGTTCTGCTGGAACGATTGACTATTGTGACGCGATAGGACCAGACAAAACGATAGTTTTCCGGCTGCGAATAAGATTCCAAATAGAACGGTTCGACAGTAACCTCGATGGCGTGTGTTACGGCGCGGTACATGTTCGATTCTCCAACGCAACGATATTGCCGACACTGTCTACAGCGTCAACAGACAGCAAACCGCAATGTACGGTACCGGTCTGACGAAAGGGTAGCTTATGCTCGATGGAATAGTGCGAAAGAACATCGATCCGGTCCTTAATGCCGCCGGGCGCGCGATAGCCGGTACGGGGATAACGCCCAATACAATAACATTATCGGGTTGGATAATAGGAATTGCGGCGGCTATTGCGATTGCCTTCGAGAATAATATCACAGGCCTTGTCTTAATACTGGCAAGCCGGGCGGCCGACGGATTGGACGGTGCCGTAGCAAAGGTCAGCGGGACTAGCGATTTCGGCGGGTACCTCGATATTGTGCTCGATTTCTTTTTTTACGGTGCAATTCCGCTTGGGTTTGTTTTGGCCGACCCTGGAAACAACGCGATAGCCGGCGCTATTCTGATCTTCTCGTTCTATTTCAACGGCTCGACATTTCTTGCCTATTCGGCATTGGCTGAGAAAAACGACATCAAGACAAACGTCCGGGGATCAAAGGCACTCTATTTTACAACTGGTCTGGCCGAGGCGACTGAGACCATTGTCGTGTTCATGCTGTTTTGCCTTTTTCCAGGCTGGTTTTCCGAAATTGCCTATGTCTTCGCCCTGATTTGTTTCTGGACTTCCCTATCCCGCATATTCTTGGCCAGACAGGCATTTCCATGAGTATGGTCAG
>JAHEGF010000382.1 GCA_024645155.1 Phyllobacteriaceae bacterium
CCGGCAGAGCCGGGCTGCAGGCCAGCGACCACAGTGCCAGGCAGATGCCGGTCAGACGCAGGCGACGCGGGGTGTTCAACGGTGATTTGCCTGCTGGGCTCACTGAGTCGCTCCGACGGCGCTTAGCTGGGACATGTCGAGGGACAGCACCTGTGGCTGACCATCCCGCTCTACGGTAACCGCAACCTGGGATGCGTCCCCGAGGCTTCGAAAGACTTCCATGCCCTGAGCCGGATTATTCAATGCGACACCGTTTATTTCTGTGACGAGATCGCCGGCCCTCAGGCCTAGTGCAGTAAATTGCTGGCGATTTGGGCCCGGGTAGATTCGGTAACCTTTCAACTGCCCGTTGGGCATGAATGGCTGGGGACGGACGACATCCAGAAACCCGGCCGCATTTTGCGCGACCAGTTCCTGCACATTGGCCTCGGCCTTGGCTTCGGGCGGTCGGAACGACGGCGAAACAGCCCGACCGGCTGAGCCGCTTCCCTGGCCCTCGCGAGGCAGCCGCAGCACTTCTAGCTGCCCCCCTCGGGACAAGATCACGCGGTCTGGCTGGATCTGCTGCACCGTTGCACCGCCTGGCAGGCTGGCGTTGATGAAATAGACGTGCTCGTTGCCGCTCGCATCCGCAATGATCGCATGAGCTGTCTTGGGGTTGTCGGCGGCAATGGCGCCACGCAGCTGCAGCGACAGGCTCGTATCCGGGGCGTTCAGGGCGGCGTCACCCGACAGTTCGGGTGCCTCCGTCGAGGCTTCTCCAAACAAATGGGCGGCGGCAATTGCGGAGGTGTCGGCAAGGCCAGAGGCAACTTGAGCGATCGGTTGCGACGGTTGGGGCGGTTGCCAGGGTGCCGCCGGCGGTGCGGGATAGAGCAGCCAGAATACCCGGGCGAGGTAGTAACCGATCAACACCACGGCCACGACGGACACCGCCGATGGCAGGTGCTCGTTGACACGTGCGACCGCCATCGTCGGCGTTGCTCCGCCGAAACGGGAGACTAGATCCTGAATGTTCACAGAAGCCAAAGAAACTTAAGGGGATTTAGCATAATCAGGTACTGCGGGGCTAGCAACCCGCAAATCGACGATCAGTACACTCTCCTGCCTAATTTGCTCCCCCGGACCCCGAGGGATCTGTGATGCACTCCACACCGCCATGTGGAGTCTGGTTCAGGGGGATTAACAGCGCCTGACCTATGCCGTTCCGCAGTGCGGAATCCGTATCACTGCCCGAAAACGAATAAGCTACTATCCTTGCGGTTCAAGTTTTCCACAATTGCGACGAATTAAACTGTACGAGCGGCCAGTGATGGGCAGCGATAGCGACAAGGATCTGACTCGCCGCACTGATGACGGCAGGGGTCTTGCCATTGAGGAGGCGCGGCCCCAGGTCAAACGTCCGCCGCTGTACCGGGTGGTGTTACTGAATGACGATTACACTCCAATGGAGTTCGTCGTGGAAGTGCTGGAGTTAATATTCGCCATGGATCGGCAAAAGGCCACACGCGTAATGCTTGAAGTTCACACTCGCGGAAAAGGCGTGTGCGGAGTATTTACCTATGAGATTGCCGAAACCAAGGTGGCCCAGGTCGGCGCTTATGCCCAGCAGCATCAGCATCCGCTTCTTTGCACGCTCGAGGAAACCTGACGGTCATGCTGAGCAGTGAACTTGAATTCTGCCTGAATGAGGCCTTCCAGCAGGCCCGCAGCAAGCGCCACGAGTACATGACCGTGGAACATTTGCTGCTCGCCATCATTGATGTGCCGACGGTTACGGAAATTCTCAAGGGCTGCGGCGCGGATATTGCCCGGATACGCCGCGAGCTCGAGCAGTTTATTGAAGAGTCCACCCCGCGTCTTGCCGAGGGAAGTGAGCAGGATGTCCAGCCGACGCTTGGCTTCCAGCGTGTCCTGCAAAGAGCCGTGTTTCACGTGCAGTCGAGCGGCAAGAAGGAAGTGCGTGGCGACAACGTACTCGTTGCGATCTTCGGTGAAAAACAGTCCCACGCCGTCTACCTGCTGGGCCTGCAGGATGTCACACGCCTTGACGTCATCAATTTCATTTCCCATGGCTTGTCGAAGCTGCGCGATGACGCTGCCAGCAGCAAGGCGCAGCCGGGTGATGGGGAGGAGAGTGAGGGTGACGCCAGTGGCAGCGCACTGGAAAACTACGCAACCAATCTGAACAAGCGCGCCCGCGATGGCAAGATCGATCCATTGATCGGCCGCGAAAATGAGGTGGAGCGGACGATCCAGATTCTCTGCCGGCGACGAAAGAACAACCCGCTTTACGTGGGTGAGGCGGGGGTCGGCAAGACAGCGATTGCCGAGGGCCTGGCCAAACTGATCGTCGAGGGCAAGGTGCCCGAAGTGCTGGCGAATTGCACCATATTTGCCCTTGACATGGGTTCCCTGCTGGCTGGTACGAAGTACCGGGGCGACTTCGAGAAACGTTTCAAGGCAGTGATCAAGGATCTCGCCAAGGATCCCGGGGCGATTCTTTTCATCGACGAGATTCACACGGTAATCGGCGCAGGCGCTGCTTCCGGCGGCGTCCTTGACGCTTCCAACCTGATCAAGCCGGTATTGTCCAGCGGCGAGCTGCGGTGCATTGGCTCTACGACTTACCGTGAGTACCGTGGTGTGTTCGAAAAGGACCACGCACTCGCGCGACGCTTCCAGAAGATCGACATCGTC
>JAHEGF010000383.1 GCA_024645155.1 Phyllobacteriaceae bacterium
GCCGGCCGCCGTGCGTTCGATGAACCGGCGGAATCCATCGGCCTCCTTGACGTAGCCCAATTTGGCGAGGGATCGAACGGTAAAATACGAGTCCCGTATCCAGGAAAAGCGATAATCCCAGTTGCGCGATCCTCCCAGGGTTTCCGGCAAAGAAGCTGTTGCGGCTGCCGCGATGGCCCCGGTCGGGGCAAGGGAGAGTCCTTTGAGTATGATGGCCGATCGCTGCATTTCTTTTTTATAAGAACCGTCGTCCACGGTGAATTCCAAACTTCCTGCAAGTCCCTCTAAAATGCGCAAAATTTGCCTGTACGGATTGTGCTCGCCACCTTTGTGCATCGTCATGCAATCCAGAAGGCGCGCTTCACCATCTCTGCTCTTAAGGCGCGTCTCCAGCACCAAGGAGTGAGAACAATAACGTCGGGAAACTTCGTACGGGGAGCTGGGCACCATCTGGCAATAGCCCCCTTTGTTCCAATCCAGGAGGCGGCCGAAACAGCTGGCGGAATCGAAGCGGGGCAAACAGCACCAATCGATGGATCCGGATCTGGAAACCAGCGCCGCCGAATGGCAATCGGCAATATAGCCATATTCTGCTATAGGAGGATACGGGCTTTCGTCAGTCATGTTCATGCTCCTTAATGTTTCTCTTTCAACGCTTTGTCAAGAGCCGCCCTCAGTCTGGTTACGTCCTGATGGAAAAGCGTGGTCTGAAGAAGTTTGCCGTCAAACCTTTTCAGCTCTTCCACAATCTTCTCAGGTCCTGCTTTTTTCGCCAGAATGAAAAGCGCTGATGTCCCCGGCTTCAGATGGGTTGCGTTGTCATTCATGAAATTAAATCAACCATGGCGGCCACGTTTCTAATTCCACTATGTCGCTTCAAAACAGAATCCCGCTCCCTTGCGAGAATTGTTCAATTGTTTATACGATATGTCT
The DNA here is from genome assembly GCA_024645155.1 of Phyllobacteriaceae bacterium. GTDB lineage: Bacteria > Pseudomonadota > Alphaproteobacteria > Rhizobiales > Rhizobiaceae > JAHEGF01. The sequence continues at coordinate 934 of JAHEGF010000383.1, forward strand.
GTCGGATTCGTCTGAAAATCGGCCGATCTCTGATTTTCGTGACGGAAACTATCCCGATATGGCCATGCGTCTTGACCTTAACCGCCATCAGGAGCGGGTCGTGTCGGATGCATCGCACTCGATTGATGTTCCAGAAATCTTCGGCGGTGCCGCCCGCACAGGTGCTTGTAAAAGGGCACCTGTCGCTCCAGGATGACCTTCCAAGGCTCGGGAAACGGTTGCCTGACTAGTTTTCTTCTTCGCATCCTGCGAATCGGTCCCGTCATTCTGATTGCTCCCGTCAGGTTTCAAGATCATGCTTCATTGTAAGGTACTACTCTTTGTCGATCTCTCCCCGGGCATAACGCTTCTTGAGGATCTCCAGGGCGTTTTCGCCACCGGGGACGACAGTCCTCCGGTTTCCGCCCTGGAAAAAGATCCATTTCACGAGGGCAATGACGGCCACCAACACGGCAATCCACCAGGCAATCATAATCACGATGCCGAGCCAGCCGGAACCGTACCACCCCCAGCCCATCGAACCCGGTCCCATGTGGCCCCAATAGCCGTGCCAATTTTCAGGTGTGTTATTGAAAGATCCTGGAGAACCCCACATAGTGCGCCTCCTTTGGTAACGAAAAATAAATTGGAGCGTCTACCGGCCGGCGGGGCGGCGCGTTTGCCGGACCGCCCTTCCCGGTCGGTGACGCAGTAGATTGCCGACCGGTTTACTCGGTTTTCGATTCGGCCTTTTGGGCCGAGGGGTCGATGATGTCCTTGTTGGTCATCACCTTGACCGAATTCACCCGGATCGTCTTGGATTTTACGCCATCTTCGACGTTACCCGTGACGGTCACGGTTTTACCCTCCACGCCGGTGAGATCCTTACCCAAAATAAGGTACTCGCCGCTATCCGTGCTCAGGGCACACCCCTGGTCGGTTTTGACCACCGCCCCGACCAGTTCCTCGTTCATGGCCATAGCCGCCGATGTGGTCAACAGAAAAACGATTCCGATAACCATGGCCAGCCGGCCGATTCGTGTTGTGGAAGATTTCATCTTTATTCTCCTTTCGGCAATTTTGCCTTCATAGTGGTTCGGTGGATCGGCAATGAATGCCGCACCTGATTATCCCAACAATGGTGTCTCCCCGCCGTTTGCGCCATGGGTTTACGTCTGATTGTCGCGTAAGAGGATCGCCCTTTTTCCTGTCTGAATTTGTCCTACGAGAAAACGGCCGTCGAAATCGCCCTTGTTTTCCCCATCCGTGTTAACGAGATCGCAGCAGTGCTTCTTCACAACAGCGCGGGCGCCAATTGCGAAGCTACGGTAAAGGCACGACCCTCATGGGGTCTTTTCCTCCTTCGGGAATATTCCATGACCGAAAGACATGCGGTCTACTGTGGTGTTGCGTGGGAGCAGAGGATCGTAAGCATTCACAGGACACCGCATCTGCTTTGTTGTCGGGCACTTGAAGTACAAAAGGTCATCTGCGAGTCCGAGGCCTTGCATCTGCGGCATCCTGTAAACGCTTACAAAGAGGGGGCTTGAAGCGCTTCGACCTTTGCAACCCTGTGAACGCTTATGGAGGATCAGGGCGAAGCGGAGATTGAAGAGGTTTGCAAGCAGAACTGAGGGAGGTGTTAGAAGTGGGGTGTCGATTTCAGCAAAACGTCTCGGCATTAACCCAGGATAATTAATCCTGGGTTAATGCCAAGGCCGATGACCAGAACTTAGATTATTATCATATGCCCCAACCGTGAGCAAAATTGCGGCATACGAGTGCAAA
>JAHEGF010000141.1 GCA_024645155.1 Phyllobacteriaceae bacterium
TCGATGTCGAAAACCATCAGCCGTTTGCCGAGCTTCAGGATACGGCAATGGCCGTCGATCGGCCCCACTCCGGCTTTACGCATGAAATTGATGTTGAGATTGGTGGTCACGGACAGTGCATCCGGTCCAGCATGGGTCAATACGCAGACATATCCGCCGATATCCGCCAGTGTGAACAGGGAAGGGCCTGAAACCGTTCCGCCCGGCCTTAGGTGCTCGTGCTCGGCGTCAAGCCGGACAACACAGCCACCGTTGAAAACCTCGGTCGCGTAGTAGGACCGGTGGACCGTGTTGAGCTGCGGGTAGGCATCGCGCATCAAGGCGTTGACCTCGTCGGCATTCATTACCGGCACCAGTGTTGAAGGGGACATGGTCGGATATCCTGTCTAGCTAACTTTGATCGTCGGGGCTGCGCGGATTGACCGGCCGGTTTTTCGTCCAGTCGAAGGTGCCCCGGTCGCGTTCGCGTACGGCTTCCTTCCAGCCATTGGTTTCGGCCCGGCTCTTGAAGTTCAGCCCTTCCGGAGAATGGCGCGAAATACCGTCGAAGATCGTTGAAAACATTTGTGTCTGCTTCAGGCCCATGGCCTCAATCGCCTGGTTGACCACAAGTTTTTGCATCATCAGCTGGTTGACCGGTACTGTTGCCATGCGTTCCGCAAGCCGCTCGACTTCGCCGTCCAGATCGGCAGGCGGCACGGATTTCAGGACAAGTCCCATCTGTTCGGCTTCCGGACCCCGAACCTTGTCTCCGGTAAAAAGCATGCGTTTGGCCTTCTCCGGCCCGAGGCGATAGACCCACATGGCAGTTGTCGGCGTACCCCACACGCGCACTGGCATGTAGCCAATTTCGGCGTTGTCGGCCATGACGATCATGTCGGCGCATAGGGCAATATCCGATCCGCCGGCGATCGCAAAGCCGTGTACCTTGGCAATGACCGGGCGCGAAGACCGCCACAATGACATAAACAGTTCAGTGTTGCGCATCATGAAGGTGTAATCTTTCATCGGATCCCACGGCATATCCTGCGTCACAGCGTTTCAGTCACCGCCAGCCGCTTCGGCATAGTAGGCAAGGTCGTATCCGGCGCAAAATGCCCGCCCCGCACCTGAAAGAACGATGACATGGACTTGCCGGTCCGCGTTGGCCTCTTCGACTGCCGCAGCGAGTTCCACAGGCAAATCGTCATCGATGGCATTCAGCACATCCGGCCGGTTCAACGTCACACGGCCAATGCGGCCATCTTTTTCGTAGAGTACTCGCGCCATGAAAAAGCCCCTTGAGGAATTCATCGCCAAGGTGTCTGGCGGTGCCAGGCTCGTCAAGCCAGTACGTGACACTTTGGATAGTTGGCGAATCTGCAATGTGGCTGGTATAGGCTTCAAACCGACGCGACCAATTGCAGGAATGAAGATGGCCCAGCCCGCAAAAATCGAACACGGAAATGCCGGAAGTGAACTGCTTCGTTCAAGCCTTGATGGCGGAGTGCTGACGATCGAGTTCAACAACCCGCCCGCTCATGCGTTGTCGCTGGCGTTGATTGGAGCCTTGCAGGACGCCCTTGATGCGTCCGCAAGCGACAAGGCTGTGCGCGTGGTAGTTTTTACCGCATCTGGCAAAGTATTCTCCGCCGGCCATGACATGAAGGAAATACGGGCGCAGAGTGGTGACGACGACGGTGGCCGCGCCTATCTGGAAAAACTTTTTGGCGGCAGTTCGCGATTGATGAAATCAATCGTCCGCCATCCAAATCCGGTCATTGCCGCGGTCGACGGGATTGCCACTGCTGCCGGTTGCCAGCTGGTAGCCAGCTGTGATCTCGCCATAGCGACCGACCGGGCGACTTTCTGTACACCAGGTGTCAATATTGGCGGATTCTGCTCGACGCCGATGGTGCCGTTGTCACGCAACCTGTCTCCTAAACATGCAATGGAAATGTTGTTGACCGGGGAGTTTATCGATGCTCAGACGGCCCGGGAATTCGGACTGGTCAACCGCGTCGTACCTCCGGAATACCTTGCACAGGTGGTGAAAAAATACGCTGATATTATTGCATCGAAGTCAGCTGCTTCAATCACGCTGGGCAAAAGGGCCTTTTATCAGCAAATCGACATGGCACTTGATGACGCCTACGAACTGTCGACAAAGGTAATGGTAGAAGGTTTTCTCGACAAGGATGCAGTCGAAGGGATCTCGGCATTTTTCGAGAAACGCTCACCATCTTGGAATGATGGCGATTGACCCCGAGGCGGTTTTATATCCTCATAAGGACAGGTTTCTGAAAAACTTGATCGGGTCCGCAATTTGGCTTTTGACCGACGCATTACCATGATTTCTCTGGGTGTTGCAGATATTGCAAGATCCACGGCGTTTTACGAGAAACTGGGCTGGTCGCGGTCACCGGCAAGCCAGGATTCGATTACCTTTATCAAGCTGAAGGGAATGGTGCTTGGCCTTTACGCGCGCGCCAACCTTGCCGAAGATGCAGGCGTGGAAAATACAGAGCCGGGTTTCTCCGGAGTGGCACTGGCCCATAATCTACGAAGCGAAGGCGAGGTGGACAAAGCCTATGTGCATGCGCTTTCATGCGGAGCCACAGCCGTAAAACAGCCGCAAAAGGTATTTTGGGGCGGCTATTCCGGATACTTTGCCGATCCAGACGGTCATCTCTGGGAACTCGCGCACAATCCTTTTGCCGATCTCGATGAAGACGGCCACATGACATTGCCTTAAGAGCTGGCATCGTTTCCGGTCAATCGCGCAAAAAGGTTTTCTGAAAACACTTCAACACGGGACATGCGGGTGCGTCGGCCGTCGGTATGGTATCAAGTTTCGCGTATTCGCCCGATGCGCAATACCCCGTATGACGTACGTAGCGGTCATAAAGTGTAAGGCTTGGGTTTCGCCGCGAAGGATAGCGCATGATTGCTGCGCCTTCGGCTTCGATGATGGCATGCACTGCATCGCAGCTCAGCCGGGTTGACTGATGCCGTGATATCGCCTGCGCGGAGGTGACAAATGCCGCTAACACGACGATGAGGGCAATGGTGAAGCGCATTGGTTATTCCTTATTCGGTGGAAGGTTGAGATGTACCCCATCGCACAGGATAATACATTTAGCCGACAATTACAGGTATTCCCGGCATTGAAGCCAATATTTCCTTGAATGAAAACCAATTCGCGGTCATTCAGACGGATGTCAGGAGCGCCCCTTTGGATCACGACCATTATGACAACACCTATATCCGCGAAATATTGAACTCCGTCCGGACTATCGCCGTGATTGGCGCATCCGCCAACGAAGTCCGTCCCAGCTACTTTGTCGTGAAATACCTGATCGACAAAGGGTACCGTGTTTTCCCGGTAAATCCGGGCCAGGCCGGCGGTAAAATCCTCGGTCAAACGGTTTATGCAAAGTTGCGCGACATTCCCGAAGGGATCGATATGGTCGACATTTTCCGCGCCTCTGACGCCATACCGGGCATTACAGATCAGGTTCTGGAACTTGTGCCGCTGCCCAAGGCGGTCTGGATGCAACTGACCGTTCGCCACGACAAATCTGCCAGACGGCTGGAAGACGCCGGCATCAAGGTTGTCATGAACCGGTGCCCGAAAATCGAATATGCCCGCCTTTCAGGGGAAATCGGCTGGAATGGCGTAAACAGCAAGGTTATCTCTTCCAAGAAGCCGGTGATGCGTACCGGCTTTCAAAGCTACGGCATTCGCCAGCGATGATACCAAAGTGCTGACATTCACGTTCGCAGTCTTCTTCCTGATCATTACGCCGGGCCCGGGCGTATTGTCGGCGGCTGGAGTTGGTGCCGCCCACGGGTTCCGCATCGGCCTGGACTATGTCAGTGGGCTGTTTGTTGGCAATTTCATGGTCGGAATCGCGGTCATTTCCGGGATCGCCGCAATATTGGAAATCTATCCGGCCCTGCGCATTGTGCTTGCAATCGCATCGAGCGCATACCTGCTTTTTCTCGCGGCAAAGATTGCTTTTGCCGGTTCGAAGATCGCCTTTATTCACTCAGAAAAGCCTCCGGGGTTCGGCAACGGCCTGGCTTTGCAGGCCATCAATCCGAAAGCCTATGTAGTCAATACGGCGCTGTTTTCCGGCTTTCCATTCATGCCGGACAGCCTGTTTGCCGAAACACTTGTCAAGATCCTGATCCTGAATGCGATCTGGATACCGATCCACCTGGTCTGGCTTGGTGCAGGCGTCGGTCTCCACCGGCTCAACCTTTCCAAACCGGTTCAATTTGCAATCAACGTTTTCATGGCCCTGTCCATGCTGACCGTTGTTGCATTGGCTGCATTGTCGCAACAATAGTTCGCCACGCCCGTCGGCCATTGCCGTCGGGCATTAACCGCGCTTGAATTTCCCTTTGCATTTCAACCGGCTGTTTGCGATGTATGCCGCAAAATTATCAGTAATATCGCAAAGCGGAGGAAAATATGTCGCAACACACACCAGGCTTCAATACATTGGCGGTCCATGCGGGAGCGCAGCCGGACCCTGCAACGGGTGCCCGCGCTACTCCGATTTATCAGACCACTGCCTATGTATTTGACGATGTCGACCATGCCGCCTCGCTTTTCGGGCTGAAGGCTTTCGGCAATATCTATACCCGTATCATGAACCCGACACAGGCAGTTCTCGAAGAGCGCATGGCGGCACTGGAAGGCGGCACTGCCGCACTTGCCGTTGCCTCGGGCCATGCAGCGCAACTGATCGTATTCCATACCCTCATGCGGCCAGGTGAAAATTTCATCGCCGCCAAAAAGCTCTACGGCGGATCGATCAACCAGTTCGGTCATGCATTCAAGAATTTCGGCTGGGAAGTGCGGTGGGCGGACGACGATAACCTGTCATCGTTCGAAGAACAAATTGATGAAAACACCCGTGCGATCTTTGTCGAGAGCCTGGCCAATCCAGGCGGAACCTTTGTCGATCTGGAAAAAATTGGCGATATTGCGCGCAAACACGGCCTGCCGCTGATTGTCGACAATACCCTGGCAACACCCTATTTGCTCAAGCCGCTCGAACATGGAGCTGATATTGTCCTGCATTCATTGACCAAGTTTATCGGCGGCCACGGTAATTCGATGGGCGGTGTGATTGTTGACGGCGGCACTTTCGACTGGTCGAAATCGGGGAGTTATCCGATGCTGTCAGAGCCGCGGCCGGAATATGGCGGTGTCGTCCTGCACGAGACATTCGGCAATTTCGCCTTCGCAATTGCATGCCGCGTTCTCGGTCTGCGCGACTTTGGCCCTGCAATCTCGCCGTTCAACGCATTCTTGATCCTGATGGGGGCCGAAACGCTGCCATTGCGCATGCAGCGCCATTGCGACAACACATTGGAAGTAGCCGGTTGGCTGACCGAGCATCCGGAAGTTTCGTGGGTTTCCTATCCGGGTCTGCCGTCTGATCCCAACCATGCGATGATGAAGAAATACTCGCCCAAGGGCGGCGGCGCGGTTTTCACATTTGGCCTGAAAGGCGGTTATGACGCTGGCGTGAAATTCGTGGAAGCCCTGCAGATGTTTTCTCACTTGGCAAATATCGGCGATACGCGTTCGCTTGTCATTCATCCGGCATCAACGACACATCGGCAATTGAGCGATGAACAAAAAATCGCGGCCGGTGCCGGACCTGACACAATCCGTCTGTCAATCGGAATTGAGGATACTGCCGACATTATTGCCGACCTGACACAGGCCCTCAAGCAGGTTTGATCATTATCACTGTCCCGGTGCCGCCCCTGGCTGTCGGGCGCATCGGGACAGTGGCCGCACTGTCACTGCCATTTGCACCGTAATGTTTCCAAGCCGTGAAAGTGGTAGCTATCGCGAAAACGCGGTTCACCTTCAAGCGCCAGGCCGGGTAGCCGTTCAAACAGTATTTTCAACGCGCATTGCAGTTCCAGCTTCGCCAAAGGCGCACCGATACAAAAATGAATGCCGGCGCCGAATGAAACGTTTTGGCGTTTTGGTCTGCCCGGATCAAATCGCCCCGGGTGGTCAAATACCGAAGGATCGTGGTTGGCTGCACCCAGCAGGAGTCCAATTTCATCATTTTTCCTGATGACAATACCGCCGCCGAGATCGATTTCCTCATAGGCGAAACGTGTAAACATGTGCAGGGGCGGATCGATGCGCAGCAGTTCCTCAACGGTGGCATTCACCATCTCTGCGGATTTGAAGAACCGTCGCGGATCACCCTTTTGGTGCAGAAGGACCCGGATGGCATTGCCGATCTGGTGAACTGTGGCCTCATGGCCGGCATTGAGCAGAAGGATAATTGAAGAGGTCAGTTCCTCGTCGCTGAGATTGGCTTTTCGGTCCTGCGCATTGACCAAATGTCCAAGCAGACCGGTGGTTGCAGAAACCGCTGCGGTGCCGGTTCGAATGTTCCGGATCGCCCTTGCTACAAAATCGGCGAATTGTGCGGCCGCGCGATCCGCCTTGAGTTCGGTCTCGTGGTCTCTGCCATGCATATACATCGCAACCATCGCGTGGGACCAGTCGAGCAGTTGCGGTGCCTCATCTTCCGGCACGCCCAGCATCCGGGCAATTATCCTGACCGGGATCGGGGTGGCAAAGGCCGGGATCAGGTCGGCGATCGTGGCATTCTCGAAACCGCTGACCAGGTCGTTTGCAAGCGTTTCGATGTCCGCACGCATTCCTTCGATGTTGCGCGATACAAAAGCCCGGTTAACCAGACCGCGCAGGCGTGTATGGTCCGGGGGTTCCATATCGAGCAGCGAGTGACGCTCTACCGCATCGAAACATTGCAAATGCTCGCGACCGCTTTCGGGCTTTACGCTTGCAGGAACCTTTCTGCCAAGGCGCCGGTCGCGCAACAGTCGGTTGACATCGTGATAACCGGCAAAACACCACATACGGTAATCCTGCCAAAAGAACCGCGGAGCGGTGGCGTGTAAATAGGCATAGATCCCGTAAGGATTCTGCACGAAAACGTCATCGTGCGGATCGAGTTGCAACTCCACATCGGCGGCGGAAAAGTTCATCGACGGAGGAAAGGCATTCTGCGACGCGCTCATGATCGAGTGTTAGCAAGATTGTGCGGTCAATGGCCACAATTGACTTGCGCCATATTCCGGTGATTGTTCAGATTGATCGCCGTCATTAACCTGGAACCGGGACTTTCATGAATATCCTTATCGTAGGTGCAGGAATATCCGGCCTGTCCACTGCTTGGGCACTTTCCAAACGTGGGCACGCCGTGACGTTGATCGAGCAGGGGCCCATCCCCAACCCACTTTCGGCATCGGGCGATCATCACCGCATCATCCGCCGCGCCTACGGGCCAGACAGCGGCTATGGAGCATTGATTGGCGAGGCTTTCGATGCCTGGGACGAATTATGGGCTGATCTGGGAGAAAGCCATTACGACCATCGCGGATTTCTTGCGGTATCGCGGCAACCCGGCGACGAGGCCGACCGATACACCGCGGGAATGGTCGCAGGCGGTTACGATCACAAAATTCTCGAACCGGCAGATGCCGCGGAGCGCTGGCCTTTTCTCGAACCCGGCACATTCAACTACGCCATGCATTCTCCCGAAGGTGGTGTACTGCATTGCCGGTCCATCGCCGCCGGACTTGCAGGGTATCTGGAGGAAGTCGGTCAAACGGTTTTAACGAATGCACCGGTCAAATCGGTGGATCGCGACCATGCAAGTGTGACGCTCGCCGATGGAAGAACACTGTCAGCAGACATCGTTATCGTGACAGCCGGAGCATGGGTAACCAGACTGTTTCCGGAATACAATCTCGACCTGACCCCTTATCGCACCGCTGTGGTCTATCTCGAGCCGCCATCCGACTTGCTTGAAGTGTGGCACAAAGCACCGGTCATTCTCGATGTCGGTGGTGAAACTGACGGATATGTCCTTCCGCCAAGCCGCGGCGCAGGCCTGAAATTTGGTTCAGGCCGGCACAAGTTCAAAAACGACAATGCCGACGAAAACCGGATGGCGGCTGACGGGGAGGGCGAAATCATCCGTGATCTCTTTGCGCCGCCGCTGGCGCGGCTCGATGAATACCGGGTCAGCGATGTGCTGACATGCGTCTACACATTTACCCGTGACGAGAAGTTCTATTGTCACGCTGACGGCAAGGCGATGATCGTATCTGCCTGCTCGGGGCATGGGTACAAATTCGGCGCGGCGGTGGGGAAGCGTTTGACACGATGGGTGGAGGATCGCGATGCCGCTGGTTTGCGAAGTTGGTTGCGAGCCGAAACCACCAAAAAGGAACGTTAAGCACTGTTTGCATTTGCATGATGGGGCCCCTTGCGTGCGCCGCTGCGAACACCTTATCTATCCGGCAGCAACTAATTGCGATTCTCTTATCCGCATAGTGTCGGAACACGAAAAAGGAAGACTGATGAAAGACCCGGTAGATCTCGCCATGAACCTGGTGCCAATGGTGGTCGAGCAGACCAACCGCGGCGAACGGGCATATGATATTTTCTCGCGCCTTCTCAAGGAGCGGATTATTTTCATCACCGGACCGGTCGAAGATGCGATGGCGACCCTGGTATGTGCACAGCTCCTGTTTCTGGAAGCGGAAAATCCCAAG
>JAHEGF010000384.1 GCA_024645155.1 Phyllobacteriaceae bacterium
GAGCTCACCCTGAAGTAGTAGGTCTTAAAGTCGAGGCCTTCGGTTGCATACGATAATCCGCTCACTGCCGGACGCTCCTGCACCAGGAAGCGGAATTCGGGATCTTCAGAGATCTGGAAATGATATTTCACGGCTTTGCCCACCTTCAGCCACTGCAGGGAAATATTTTTTTCACGGTATTCGGTGCCATCTGCCGGTGATTGGACAAGGGGCGGCAGCGGGTTTGTCCGGAGCCTTATTTCCACGGCCTCCAGTGCCGGGCCTTCCAGCCCGACGTCGTCGATCGATCGGCTCTGCAAAAAATACGCGCCATCTTCGATTCCGGCAACCTGGAGTGTGTCGGGAAATCTGATGACCTGCTCTTTGACCACGTCCTTAAACCCCTTATCCTTGGCAAGCATGATCCGGTAGGACGCTGCACCGCGAATCTGCTCGAACTCAAATACCAGCGGCATGGCTCTATACAGGGGTTTCCATCCCACTAGAGGTGGCGGCGGCAGCAGTTTGCGGGGTTTCGCCGGCGCCTTGCCCTTTTCGACCCACGTACCTTCCCCGGTGTTAACATCCACTTCCGTTTTAACGGCGCGCACACCGACCTTGCCGGTCAGCACCTCCAAGCGCGTCGTAGCCAGGGAATCGACTGCTGTTCTAAATTCGGTGCCTCGGGCGGCCGCAACGGTCGACGGCGTCTGTATTTCGAAACGGGTTTCTTTGCCGGTAGCCTGCTTGATTCTGCTGATGGTGTTGCCGACGCCGAGGAAAAGACGGTAAAGCAGGTAGAAGGCGCTTTTTTTGCGCGCGGCGGTGATTTCAAGCGTGGTTTCGGGTCTCAGATACACTGCGAAATCATCACCGAAAGTAATCTCAAGAGCGCTGGAGGAACCGGTACGAAGCCAATAGCCCTGGCTTACGCGCTGGTTTAAGTTCAGTTTCTGCCACTCCTGCGAATCCTTTACCCGGATGCTCACATCGCCCTTGACAAACGTCACCACGCCGTCGGCGGGCACCCCCTTTAGAAGCCGGACCGGAACGATCAATTTAAACCCGGGCATAATCCGATTTGGGTTTTTGATGCGATTTACCATGGCAACCCAGCGCCAATCCTCGGGATCTTCCAGAATCTGCTCACAAATTTTATAGAGATTGTCGCCTCTTTTGACAATAAACTCGATGGCGTCCTTGTCCGAAGCCCGCACCCCATCTGGCAGCAGACAAGAGAGCAGCAACAAAATTACGATGTGGCGACCAAGCGGCATTGCAAACCTCTTAATCTCCTGCGGTTTCAAGAGCTGTCGGGTTTTTCCGGCAATATGACAGCACCCCTGACGGCCTAAGGGCACCGGACAAGAAAACGTGACGAAGTTTATATACGACAAGAGCTTTTAGAAACCCACTGTTGATGATCTCGCAAAATGTCCGACATCTCTTCCCTTTATACCCGCTTGCCATTCACGTTCGGCAGGCGGGTTCTGCGGTGGGAGTGTTGGCGTCTTTTGCAAATTCATAACTTTTCAAAATTGAAAATATTTCAAATCAACACGGGTGTGTCAATAGGTTTGTAATGGTCGCACTCACCGTTTGAGCAGCACCAGGCTCAAAGCCGGCCAATACGTGATCGCGATCACTACGGCAAACAGCACGAGTATAAACGGAACGGCGGCCCGATACAGTTCGGTGACCGGTTTTTTGAAGCGGTAGCTGGCGATAAACAGGTTCATGCCAACCGGCGGCGTGAGATAACCGATCTGTAGATTGGCCAGAAATATGATGCCAAGATGCACCGGGTCGACGCCGTAGCCGGTGGCGACTGGCAGAATCAGCGGCACCATGATGACCAGCGCTGAAAAAATGTCTAGAATGGCGCCGAGCATCAGCAGGAAAAGGTTGAGCAGGATCAGAAAGACGATTTTATCCGCCACATGGGCTTGAACCAGTCGGAACATGCGCATGGGAATCTCGGCGTCGATCAGAAAATTGGTGGAAGCCAACGAAACGCCCAGAATAATCAGGATTCCGCCCACCATGATCATGGCTTCACGCATGATGCGCGGGACTTGTCCGATTTGAATCTCCCGGTAGATGAAAACTTCCACCACCAGTACATAGATGGCAGTGACCGCAGCCGCTTCGGATACCGCAAAAAAGCCGCCGTAGATGCCCCCCAGTACAAATAGAGGCAGCGGTATTTCCCAGATCGCTTCCCGCACGGCGCTGCCTGCTTCCCGAAACGAGAATTTCGAAATGGTAGCGGCAACATCGCGATTGGCCCATAAGCTCCAGAGCGACAAGGCCAGAACCATCAGCGAAGCGGGAATAACGCCCGCTAAAAAAAGCTGATCCACGGAAACATTTGCCCCCACGCTCATTTGCTGGGCGATGATGGCATAAAGAATAAGCGGCAGGGACGGCGGCAGCAGCAGGCCCAGGCTTCCGGAAGTCGTCACCAAACCGAGACTGAATCGGTCTCTGTAACCGGCCTGGGTCAAAGCCGGGTAAAGCAATGCCCCCAGGGCCACGATGGTCACACCGGAAGCGCCGGTAAAGGCGGTAAACAGCGAGCAGGCGATAAAGGCCACGATGGCCATACCGCCCGGCAGCCAGCCCAGAAATGCGCGGGTCAGGCGCACCAGACGCTCAGAGGTCCGGCTTTCCCCCAGCACATATCCGGCAAAGGTAAACAACGGCAGC
>JAHEGF010000385.1 GCA_024645155.1 Phyllobacteriaceae bacterium
ATCTGCGGATTCCTCTTATTCGCCCATGCAGTAGACGGCCGCTTCCGCGAACGTCTGTTTCAGTTTGTAATTCGTGCCGCGCAGTGAGGCGACCATCGAATCGATCTGCGCACGATCGCCGCCATCGACCGGTCCGCGGAAGCACACGGCCGCGAAGACCTTGGTTGCCTGGCATTCCGCGAATGCATCGCTGTTGCCGAGTTCCTGGCCAAGGGACTTGGCACCGCTGCCGGATCCGCCGAGATTGGGGTCCCACCCGAGCAGCGAGTTTTTGCCGGCCCGCCAGTAGTTGTCCCAACTGTCATCGGTAGTCGAGAAACCCGGGCGGAAGTTGTCGGCATTGTTGAAGTACTTGGGCTGGACCTGACCCGCGGTGTACTCGATGCTGCCGCTGTCCGGATTGAAATTGTAGTAAGCAAAGGCCTGCGTCATCGGGTCCATCCCGTTGTGACAGCCAATGCAGTTGTTCAGGAATACCCGGCTGTCGCCACCCGGACTGCGCGAGACGTCCTGGCGGATCCGGTCGGGAATGCGGGAGGTGTCGTGCACCTCTTCCATGTCGCGGCACAAGTGATTGAGCATCGTAAAGCGGAACATCGCCCGGTTGGTGCCGGCAATGAAAAATGCCTCCGCGGCAGCTCTGCTTGTCATGATTCCCGCGGTGGCATTGGGAGTAAGACTCGTCACGGTGCTTTGCTCGGATCTCCTGAGCCCGGTTTTGAGATCGATGCCGCGGCTTTCCATTTCCTCGTAATGCGTGTTGTTCGCCATCGAGTAGCCGGGAAGTCCGAGATTGTCGTTACCGACGTAGACGATATCTGCGGACAGCAGTGTATTGAATGCGATTTCGTCCCGGACCATCCCGATCACGGTTGCCGTATAGTCATTCAACGGAACGAATACTGACTGTTCCCGATTGGTCCACGGCGCCGCCCAGTTCTTGAGCGTGATGTTGTAAAACCCGCTGTTTTCCATCGCCGTGTAGGCTGCGCCCACTGCATCGCCAGCGGCGATATCCGCTGTCATCGAATCCAGAACCGCATCGGTAGGCGGAACGCCCGCAATCCGGTCGTGTATTCGCCTTGCCTGCTCGCGGGGGCCGGCATAGGCCGGCGCAAGGCTCACCGCCATCAGACACAGAGCGGTTAGCGCAAACGCAGCAAGGCGCAATGTCTCGCGTCGGGTTTGTTGTCTAGGCATCGTAGGCATCCTGATCATCGTTCATCCGTTTCCGGTTGGCCGCAAAAATCGCGGTTCCGTCCCAGCTGGTTTTTAGTAGTAGCAAAAAAAAAATCGCCGCGTAATGTCGAAAATCAGCGACGTCTCAATACGGCGACACGTTCGTGTTGCTGCGCTTCTCTAGTAACCTCGAGTCATTCGTTTCAGGTTCATCGGAAAAGTGTGAACTGCGTCGCAAAGTGCCTACGTACATAGTGAATCGCGATGCCGAAACCATTTCTGTGATGCCCTTAACAGAAAGGACAATATGTCATGTCCATGATTACGTTAACTTCGCAATCGACTATCCAAATGCCTGGTGAGAGCCCGGCTGGACCAGCAATCGAAGACGTTATGAAAAGCGTTGAAAACGACACCATGGGAACTTTGCAAAAGAGCTTGCGGCGTATGCTTGCATGCACTGCGTTGGCGTTTGTCCTTTCAGCGTGCGACGGCGGTTCGGATAGCAATGGGCTCGATCTTGGCGGGAACCAGGACGAAGATCCGGTAGTTGTGGATTTTCCGATCGCTTACGTCAAAATGCCGGTGCCGCTCGAGGACGGTGACCTTCGTGAACTGAACACGTTCAACATCGGTGCCGATCTCTTTTTAAAGAAACGCGCTTCCCCGAGTGCCGTCGAATACAACATCACCGGTGGGTTTACCGAAGGTCTGTACGATGTTCGCGATCTCGATGTTTCCTTCGACGGTACAAAGGTCGTGTTCGCGATGCGTGGGCCGTTCGACGAGAATCTCGATGAGGACGAACAGCCGACGTGGAACATCTGGGAATATGACGTCGAGAACGACGTCCTGCGCCGCGTTATCGCCTCCGATATTACTGCCGAGGCAGGCCAGGACGTTGCGCCGCACTACCTTCCAGACGGGCGAATCATATTTACGTCGACGCGGCAGCGGACCTCAAAGGCGGTCCTTCTCGACGAGAGCAAGCCGCAATTCGAGGCGCAGGATGAGAACCGCAATGAGCCCGCATTCGTCCTCCATGTAATGACTTCGGACGGCAGCGATATCCAGCAGGTGTCGTTCAACCAGAGCCATGACCGCGATCCAACCGTGCTGTCGAATGGTCAGGTGATGTTCTCGCGCTGGGATCACGCTCCCGGTGTTGACGGAATTCATCTTTTCAAGATGAACCCCGATGGCAGTGACCTCGAACTGCTGTATGGCGCAAACAGTCATGACACCGGCGTCGATGGCAGCATTATTCAGTTTGCCCAGCCGCGTGAGATGCCAGACGGCCGGGTGATGGCGCTGATACGGCCATTTGACGACACCGACTTCGGCGGTGATATCTCGGCGATCGATGTCGCGAATTTTATAGAGAACGAACAAACGACGGCGTCGAACAGTGGCGCAATGGTCGGACCGGCGCAGGAGAAAGTAACGGTCAACGACGTCCGCACCGATGATCAGATTTCGCCCGGCGGGAGATT
>JAHEGF010000142.1 GCA_024645155.1 Phyllobacteriaceae bacterium
ATTTGGGCAAGCGTCGCGTGGCGGATAGGTGAGGATTCCGCATTCGTCGCATTTTTGTGCCGCAAGCTGCCCCTGTGCTGCAGCCGCGCTAAACGAAAGTGCCGTACGGCTTCGTGCTGCAGGTGGCAATGTTGGCGATACCGTACGCTTTTGCGGGTTCTTTTCTGGCGGCCTTGCAAGCGGGTCGGTCATGGCTGGTCTCCCGACAGGATTGTTGCAGCCGAACACACACCGCGATCGTAGTTGATCATGCCAAATCCGGAAACGAGACCGATTTTTGCATTCTTGACGGGATTGCCACGCGCTGATCCGGTCAATTGCCTGACGGCTTCGACGAGGCCAAGATAACCACCGGCAGCGCCGGCCTGCCCGACCGACAGTTGGCCCCCCGAAGTATTGTGCGGAAAGCTGCCGTCATTGGTAAGGCTGTTGGCGCGGACGAATTCCGGTCCCTGACCTTTGGCGCAAAACCCAAGATCCTCGAACTGCATCATGCTGATCACCGGATAGTCGTCGTAGGTTTGCACGAAATCCACCGCATCGGGCCCGATCCCGGCCATCTGCCACATCTCACCGGCATCCATTGCCCAACCGCCACGCAACTGTATCGGGTCACCGGCGTAAGCGTTATGGCGCTCGATGGTCGACAGTATTGACACCGTGTTCAATCCCAGATCACGGGCGATATCTGAGCGCGTCACGAGAAAAGCCTCCGCGCCTGCGCAGGGCATGACACAATCAAAGAGGTGGATCGGGTCAGCGATCGGCCGTGCCGCCATGTACTGTTCCAGTGTCAATGGCGATGTCATGAGCGCGTCCGCAAACGTCCGGGCGTTGGCGCGCTGCGCAACACAGATTTTTCCGAAGTCCTCCCGGGTAGCGCCGTATTTCCGCATATAGGCATCTGTCAGGAACGCAAAACTCGCATTGGGACCGCCCGATCCGTAGGGATATGCCGCATCCTGGGCGAAACGGGAGAAAGTCGTCAGCATGGTGCGGAAGGAATCGACGTTGTTGGCGTCACCGGCAACACAGGCGATGAGGTCAGCGTCACCGCATTGTACCGCGCGTGCGGCGCGGCGCAGCGCAACGACGCCGGATGCACCGCCCATTGGGACGTGATCGAGCCACCTCGGGACAATTCCCAAATGCTGTGTCAGGCCCACGGCCGTATCCGGGTGCAGGGAAAAGGATGAAACAGACAAACCGTCGAGATCGGCGGGCTTGATTCCAGCGCTTTTGGTCAACTGCCTCAGCGCTCGCGCAATCCACCAATGTGCAGAACGCGGAGAATGGCGTTCATAGGGAATTGTGACCGGTACGGCGACCGAGACACCCTGATAATTCCTGCGCTCGATCGAGCGGCCGCGCATCAGCCGGTTGTCCGCTTTTTCAGATCGCGAACGTCCAGTGTTCCGGCCTGATTGCGCAATTCTTCAACCCGTTTCCTCAATTCGCCCCTCTGGATCTTGTTGGTCGAAGTCAGCGGTATTTCATCGACCAGCGCAATGTAGCCCGGAGCCTTGTAGTAGGCCATCTGGTCCTGGCTCCAGGATAAAAGCTGTTCAGCAAAATCCCGGGGTTCCAATGCGCGACCATCACTATTGAGGACAATACAGGCAAAGACCTCGTCACCGCGAACCGGATCCGGCGTGGCAGCCACCGCAACCGTCTCGATCATCGGATGGCGATTGAGGATGCTCTCCACTTCGACAGCGGCGATATTCTCGCCGGAACGGCGGATCACATTCTTCTTGCGATCAACAAAGACCAGCGTTCCGTCACCGCAACGGCTGACAATATCGCCGGTGTGGAACCAGCCGCCGCGCCATGCCTGGCGGGTTGCCTCCTCATCCTTCAGATAACGGTCAAAGAAGCCGAAACGCGGAGATCGCCTGTTAGAACGTACCAGCAACTCGCCGGGCTCATCGTCCGCACATTCCTCGCCCTCATCGTTTTCAATTCGAACCGCAACTTCTGGTTCCGGTCTGCCAATGTTGCTGGTGCCAACATGGCGTTCGCCATGGGAACACACCGTAATCCCGCCGCTGCCGGTTTCGGTCATTGCCCAGCCTTCGATCAACGGAAAGCCGAAGCGCTCCTCGAAAGGGCGGTGCAGCTTCTTGTCAACCCCGGCTCCGAATCCGAAGCGCACGTTATTGTCTGTCTCCACACCTGATTCCGGCGCATTCATGAGCATGGCTGGCATTACGCCGAGGTAATGAATGATTGTCGCCTTGCTCTCGCGCACATCCGCCCACCAGGTTTTCGGGTGGAACCGGTCAAGAACCGTCAGCGATCCGCCAACCGACACCATTCCCATGGTAGAGCAGGCAAGCGCGTTCATGTGAAACAGCGGCAGTGGCGTCAGCATGCGTTCGCCGTCGAAACTGATGGCGCAATAGCCACCTGTCTCGCGATACCAGCGCCCGCAATTGAGGAAATAGGTGTTTGTTAGTACACAGCCCTTGGGCATTCCGGTCGTACCCGATGTGTACAACAGCGCCGCCTCGTCATCTGCATCACCCGACTGGACGCTTGCCGGACTGTGTGCGGCGGGTATCTGGTCGCCGACACCAATGACTGAAATACCGCTTTCCGAACCTGCTTGACGAAGCGCGTCATGGCGTTCGGGAATAGCGACCGATAGGCATATTTCCGAATGGCTGCACAAATAGGACAATTCCCCGGCACGCAGATCGGGGTTGATCGGTACGATAGATGCGCCAAGGCTGTTGAGCGCCAGCCAGTGTTCAAAAAATGCCGGACGGTTTTCCAGCAATAACCCGACCCTGTGCCCTTTTCCATAGCCGGCTTCCTTATAGCTGCCGCGCAAATCAGCGACACGCCCTGCCATTTCCCCGTAAGTCGTCACACCGGGTTCAATGCGATAGATCCGCGCGGTCTCTTCAAGCACGGTAACAAACGGCCGGCCGGGGAATGCATCGGCCGTACGCATAAAAAAGTCGAACACCGTCGCAAAAGTCAGCGGGCTTGGGAAAGTGTCCATTTTCGTCACACAAACAGTTGGATGTTGCGGTGTGGCGCGTCACAATTGACGATGTCGACACGTTTCTTGCGGATTTTCAACGCTCCGCCGATAACTGACAGGGTGTGCCGCGCCCAACCAGCCAGGATAACCTGTTCATCGAAACGCGTCTCGGCATAGTGAAAGGGCGTGTATGTCCGGTACTCGTTGCCGCCGTGATCGATGCTGTCGATCTGCGGTACTTGCAGGAGATGCTGGCACCGGCTCTTGGGTTTTTGGGAGAATGTGCGCTCGCCTTCCAGCCTTTGCACTCGCGTCCGAAGCAGCAATTTGTCCTCATAGAGCAGTGACGTGGTCAAATGCTCCTCCTCCTGGTTCCATTCAAGTGGCATCCAGTAGACACCGTCGTCGGAAAAAAGGTCC
Source organism: Phyllobacteriaceae bacterium (assembly GCA_024645155.1). GTDB lineage: Bacteria > Pseudomonadota > Alphaproteobacteria > Rhizobiales > Rhizobiaceae > JAHEGF01. The sequence goes on from JAHEGF010000142.1 coordinate 3,413, forward strand.
AGCCACTCGGGGAACCTGCGTTCGTCTATCAGGCGAGCCTCTTGCACAATGAAATCGGCGAGTTGCTTCTCGGTCGGTTTCATGCCGCATCCTCCGCCATGGTCATCACCATGAATTTTTCCCATGCGCGAAATTGGTTACGCATCTGTGCCTCCGTGGTGCCATTGTAAACCGCGACCGGATCGTCGGCTTCGTTCTCATCGTAAAGACGCTGAACATTGACCCATTGCATTGCATTGCTCATCAGACCGGATTGTGCCCGTTCGTACATTTCCAGATCGTCATGCCCGACTATCGAGGTCGGCGCATTGATGATCCGGTTGTACATCGCGGTTCGCTCAAGAAGCATGTCTGGTGCGCCAACAAGGCGGAAAATCCAGGATTCCACCAGTGTTTTGTCGGCTGCCAACGGCCTGAAAAGACGCAGGGACTGGATCGGGCCCTTGATCATCATGTTGGGAAAATAGATCGTGTTATGGCGGTTTTCACCGAGGATCTGCTTGGCACGTTCTTCCCCGTATGCTTCTACCATCTGCTCAACGTAGCCAGGTGCAGCCGAATAGTCAGAGTGGATCGAATGATGAACGCCGGTGTGCCCGTGACCATTATCCCAAGTGCGGATGCCCATGCCCTCGAAAAACTCGTAGGACGACATGAAGGGCAGGATCACTTCGACCGCCATCGGTTTTGGTCCGTCGCCCGCTTCCTTGTCCCAGATGTCCTTGACGGTTCCGGCCGAGGATTCATGCGCAACCATGGGATGGCAGGTATCGGTCTGGTTTTCGACCAGCATTTTCCAGTTGCAATGGTGCATGTAGCGCAGCGGGCTACCGACCACTTCGAGGCGTCCCTCCGGTGACCTGTCGATCATGTTGTCGAGGCTGGAAAGGGAGTCGCCGAAATAGTCCTCGAAGCTGATCCCTTCATCTGCCAGCCGTGCGAAAACAAAGCCACGATAATTGTGAACGTTCCTGACCGGCGTCAGGCCCTTCGAGGAACAGCTATCCTTGAAGCCGGTGTCTTCGTAACCTTTTTTCAGAGGTATCGCGAGCAGGCTGCCGTCGGTTTTGAATGACCATGCATGGTAAGGGCAGCGGAAGAATTTTCCGGTGTTGCCATTTGTATCGATGACGACCTGGGTGCCCTTGTGCGGGCAGCGGTTGTACATCAGGCGCACGGTGCCGTCGGTGTGGCGCGCCATCAACAGTGGTTGATCGCCGATGGCGGTGGCAAAATAGTCGCCCTTGTTCGGGATCTGGCTGTCATGTCCGATATACATCCAGGTGTTGCGAAACAGGTGTTTCATTTCCAGGTCGAAAATTTCCTGGCTCGTATAGACATCACGGTGAACCTCACCGGGCCGCTGCAGCGCCATTATTTCGTTTCGGTTCATTGGATCACCTCCCCTACTTCTCTCACAAATCGAGTACCAGGCGCGGAGATTTCGCGCGCGATACGCAAATCTGCATCACTTTCCCGGATGATCTTTCATCTTCGGACAAAACCACGTCACGATGGTCCGGAATCCCGGAAATCACCGTAGTCTCGCAAATGCCGCAGTCGCCGCGCTGACAGTCGTAAAGGACATCGTGGCCGGCATCCTCGAGCACGTCGATAATCGTCTTGCCGGACGGCACTGTGAAGACTTCGCCGGTCGATGCAAGTTCGACCTCGAATGTATCGCCCTTCCCTGCCGAAACGGCATTCGTGAACAATTCGAAATGAACTTGTTCATCGGCAAAACCATTTGAACGCGCCATGCTTTTTACAGCCTCGATCATGCCCCTAGGGCCGCACACATAAATGTGGCTTTCGGGTGATGCCGATCCGATAATCGCCGCAAGATCAATCGCATTGCCGGGTTCGTCGTCATAATAGACCTTCAGGCGGCTGCCAAGCATCGCATCCAGCCGGTCGAGAAAGGCCAGTGAGCCGCGCGTGCGTCCGGTGTAATGCACACGAAATTCAAATGACCTGGCGGTCAGGCTAGCAGCCATGGCGGTGATTGGAGTAATACCAATGCCGCCCGCAAGAAATACGGCTGGAGCACTACCTTCATGTAATGGGAAGTCATTTTTCGGAAGGCCTACCGTGATCACTTCTCCGGGTTTCAACGAGTGCATATAGGCTGATCCGCCTGTGCTTTCCTCTTCCAGGCGGACTGCAATCCGGAAAAGATCAGAGCCGTTTTCTGGGGTCGTCGAAACCGTATCGAAGGTGATCAGCGAATAGGCGCGGTCGCCCCCTGCCGGAAGCCGAACCCGTATGTGAGATCCGGGCGTGAACCTTGGAAGGCTGCCTTTGTCGTGCGGTTGCAAAACAAAGACCTTGATCAGATCGGTTTCCGGTTCGGCCGATTTCACAACCAGTTTCAGGTCAGTCATCTTCTTGTCTCCAACCATACCGCGGCAGCGCGGGTCCGAATCGCCGGCAGTTTCCGTGTCTGGACCAACTTGCGCCTGCGGAAACCGGCCATTGCCACAAACGCGAAAATCCAGCGGGCTTGTTTTTATATTCCATTTCATATATTCATGTTTGAAATTAATATTGTCAAGTTTGGCAATTGCGGAAGCGCGGGTGGTGCCGGACCAGTGCAGGCAGTAGGATCAGGCACCTGCAACGACATTACAGGAATTGGAATGGACCGGGACGGTTTGAAAGCATGACACAGGCAGCAAGATTACGGGTTGTCGATAATCCGGCTGACCCGTTTGTGGAAAATTACCTGCTTTACCTGCTTGCCTTGTCCAGCCACACACTGTCCCGCGAATTTCACGCGCTGGTCAAAGACCACGGACTGAAAGTCAATGAATGGCGGGTTCTTGCCTGCCTTCACGACCGTTCAGGACTCATGCTGACCGAATTGGCTTCCATGGTCCTGTTCGAGCAATCCCACCTTACCAAGGTTATCGATCGCATGGCCGCCAGCGGCCTTGTCGAACGGGTCAAAACCAAAGGCGACCGCCGCAAGGTGCTTGTTCAGATTACCGGCAAGGGACGGAAACTCACAGAACCGCTCATATCGGCCGCCAGACATCACGAAAGCGAAGCGGTGCGCGAACTCGACAGAACAGAACTCGATTTACTTAAGAAAATCCTGCGCAAGCTTATCGAAACGAACAAACCCAACGCTGTTGAAGGTTACAATTTGCGCGGATAATTGAAAGTGGCCATTTTAACAAATCAGCAACCGGCGGCTTGCCGCCATCCAATGAGGTAATCAGGGAGGAAACCATGTTAGCGAAAACGATCAAGACAATTGCAATCGGTGCAGTGTTTGTCTCGGCAACAACCGTTTCGGTTATGGCTGCGGATACAACGCTGGTCATTTCAAGCTGGGCATCACCGACGCACGGCATCAATGCCATTGCGTGGCCGAAATTCATCGAGATGATCGAAAAAGCCACCGACGGACGGGTCACCGCAGAGCTGAAGTACAAGCTTGCCTCACCACCGGCGCAATTTGACATTGTGCAGGACGGCGCTGCCGATTTGACATGGATCTTCCACGGTTACAATCCGGGCCGTTTCTCGACAACGAAAATTGCCGAGTTGCCGGGTTATGAAGGCAATGCCGAGGCGGCATCGGTTGCCTATTGGCGGACATACGAGAAATTCTTCACCGGCGCCGATGAGCACAAGGGCGTCAAGCTTATTGCGTTGCATACCCATGGTCCGGGCGTTCTTCATTCAGCCAAGAAGGTCACCAAGCTTTCGGAAATATCCGGCATGAAACTGCGCCTTGGCGGCGGTGTTTCAAACGATGTCGGTGCTGCTCTGGGTGCAACGGCAATCAATGTTCCCGCCCCGAAGGTCTATGAGACGTTGGCTTCAAATGCGGCCGACGGAGTGATGATGCCGATGGAAGGCAAAAAGGGCTTCAAGCTGACCGAAGTTGCCCCGAACAGCTATACCGTGCCCGGCGGATTTTACCGCGGTTCGTTCGCACTGGTCATGAACCAGGCGAAATATGATTCCCTTTCGGATGCCGATCGTGCAGCACTGGACGGCGTTTTTGGCGAACCGCTGTCAAAGGCATTTGGTGCGGTATGGGACGAAATCGACAAGATCGGTGAGGAAGCCTCCATGGCGGCCGCAGACAACTCGATCAATGCTGCATCCGACGAGGATGTCGCCGCCTATCGGGAACTGTCAAAACCGATCATTGATGGTGTTCTGGCGGAAGTCTCCGGCAAGGGTGTTGACGCCAAGGCGGCGATGGACTTCTTTGCCAGCCAGATGAAGGGCATGTAAGCGGCGCTAAAAAAAGGTGACCAAAACCCCTCACACCGATACTGGCGGTGCGGCTGGCCTGAAAAGGCTTGGCCGCATCGCGGTGCAGCTGCCTTCATGGCTGGCAGCACTGACGTTGTTCGTCATGATGGCGATGACCTTTATCGATGTCATATTGCGCAGTGCGGCCAACAGTCCGCTTGCGGCGGGCCCTGAACTGACCAAGATTTTCATGGCCATCATTGTTTTTTCCTCTCTGCCAATGGTTACCTGGCGTGGCGAAGGCATTGTCGTCGACCTGCTTGACCCATGGTTTTCGCCCTTTGCCGCACGGGTCAGGGATTTCCTGGTCGATTTGATCACGGGAGTATTGCTCTTCTGGCCGGCATTTCGAATCTGGGATTTCGTCGAGCGTGCACGCTCTTATGGCGACACGACCGAATACCTGCAAATTCCAATGACCTATATCGTGACGCTCATTGCTGTCAGTGTCGTCATTACCGCATGCGTTTTGATTATCCGGGCCTTTACCGGCATTTTGCGCCCGCAATGGCTTCGCTATGAAAAATAATCGGGTGTAGCGGGATGCTGATATCGCTTCTAGGTTTTGCAGCAGTCCTGGTCCTTGTATTCCTGCGCATGCCGATCGCCATTGCGATGGGCATCGTCGGAATTTCCGGCTATTCCTACCTGACCAATTTCAGTGCGTCGTTGTCGATGGCGACGAGGCTGATCATCGATACCGCCCAGGACTATGGCTTGTCGGTGGTGCCGCTGTTCATCCTGATGGGCCTGTTCGTCAACAAGGGCG
>JAHEGF010000386.1 GCA_024645155.1 Phyllobacteriaceae bacterium
TTTTTTTGCCGAAGACAGCTGGTCCTCAAAATGCACGCCGGCGGCACCTGCGCGAATCATGCTTTTCATCAATTCGAACGCGTTCAGGTTGCCGCCGAATCCCGCCTCTGCGTCCGCTACGATAGGCGCGAACCAGTCGATACTGTCGTCGTCAGCCAGGTTGTAAATTTCGTCAGTGCGCTGGAAGGCATTGTTAATACGCGACACCATTTTTGGCACTGAATCGACCGGATACAGGCTTTGGTCCGGGTACATTTCACCGGAGCTGTTGCCATCGCCAGCCACTTGCCAGCCAGAACAGTAAATTGCTTTCAGGCCTGCCTGGATTTCCTGGATTGCCTGGTTGCCGGTCAGTGCACCGAGTGCGCATACCGGCTGCTCCTGGTTAACCAGTCGCCACAACTTTTCTGCACCATGTCTGGCAAGCGTATGTTCGATCTGAATTGAACCGCGCAACTTCACGACATCCGCGGCACTGTAGTTTCTGGTCACACCTTTCCAGCGCGGACTATCTGTCCACTCAGCTTCAAGCTTCCTTATCTGCTCTTCCTTAGACATGCTGTTCTCCATTCGTACTCCATGACGGCAGTGTCACCACGCCATCGGCGTCGGCGACCAGAAAATCGCCCTGATTGATTCGTTCGCCACCGATGCGCACCGCGCGGCCGCGCTCGCCGATACCGCGGTTGAGACTGCGGCGCGGACAGGTCGCCAAAGCGAAAATACCAATGCCGACCTCCCTGAGTTCCGCAACATCCCGAACCGCACCACTGACTACGATGCCAAGCCAGCCATGCTCGGCGGCTTGTGCTGCGAGATTGCCACCGATCATCGCGCAGTTAGTCGATCCCTTGTTATCGATCAACAGAATGCGTCCCGCTCCCGCCTCGGTGAGCACGCGCTTCACCATTGAGTTGTCGTCCCGGGTGCAGATGGTCTCTACAGGCCCGGCGCACTTGCTGGCTGCGCCGAAACTTGTAAACCAGCTTTGTATGACTTTGGCGTCCGGATTCGCGTCGCAGACATCGGCTGTTGCTGCCGCGGGCATATGCATGCGCGTCGTCTGTGCCTGGTGTTCGTCAATTTGATGCACGGTCATGACAGCGCTACCTGCCCGCCATCGCGAGCAATAAAGGTCGTGCCTGACAGGTCTTCCTCGAGACCGGTATCGATCACCACACGCTGATCACCACACGCGAACAACATCGTTGGGTTCGCACCATAGCCGCGCCAGCCAAGAAATTGCTTTGTGTTTGCCAGTCGGGCAGTTCGGCCGTTTGCCAGGCGCGCCTTCACCTCTGCGTAGCGCATTGGCACCGACACAAGGTAGTCAATTACCTCTGTGTGACTTGCACCCAGCAATGGGATGATTTCATCGAGATACTTTGCCGCGTTTTTCCGTTCCATTCGAGTCACAACAATCTCCTCTACAAATGCTGCTCACATGGCGATATAGTACGCGTGTGATTCAGAAAATTTCACAGTAAAAATTTCACAGTGTTAATTTTACAGATGAGGCCAAAATGGCTACAAAACACGGGCTTCGACGCAAAGCTCACTTTCTCGGTACCAAGATTAAGTCGCTGCGCAAGCGACATAATCTGACACTCGAAGACCTGTCGGTGCGCTGTATCCAGATCGACGCGGAGGCCGCGCCATCGGTTTCTTACCTGTCGATGATCGAGAACGGCAAGCGTGTTCCATCAGAGCGACTATTGCAGATTGTCGCCGAGATCTTTCAAAAGGAGATCAGCTGGTTTTATGATGAGGCGATGGACAGTCCCGCGGTTGATCCTGCGCGCTTTGACTCAGCGGTGTCCGGTCTACCGCTCGAACCGGGCTTCCTTTTTTCCGAACCTTTGTTGCAAACCGCTATTCCGGAATTGTTAGCCCAAACCGGCACAACAGGTCGGCAATTTGCGCATTTGCTGATTCGTGCGCATCAGGAGGCACAACATAATCGTTTCCCTGATTTGGAGCGCGCTGCCGAACAGATTGGCAAGAAGCGCTTCCCGCTCGATGTTCGAGACATTCAGGCGATCGCTAAAGACCTGGGTTTGAAGATTCAGTGGTTTGACCGCGCCCCGATAAAGGATCGTCGTGAAACCACGGCGCCGCTGAATTTGATCGTACGCTCGTTCTTCGACGCACCGAACGTCGTGTACCTGAACAACAAACTGAAAGACAATCCTGAGCGTCTAAAATTCGACCTCGCTAACCATATCGCACACATGGTTTTACACGACGGTGATGGTGCGCGCTCGCCGCAGGTTTCCGGAGGCAGGTTAGCCGGCCGGCGACTCGACACCGAATCGCCAAATGTGGATGCGCAGAACATTCTGTATGCGTGGCGTGACTTTGAGTGCAGTTACTTCGCCGCCGCTTTGCTGGCACCGAAGACAGCATTTCGACAATTCCTTGCCAAACATTCCTATGCCATCGACTGTGGCGATGCGATCGGCCTGACGCGGGCATTGGTAATGCGCCGCATGCCGAGTGTCAGCCCCTATCCGCACTGGCATTATTTTGACGCCTACCCGCCGGGAAACCTGCGAGCGGTGTATCGCGGCAACGGAATCCCTCTGCCGTGGGGCAATATGACGATGGTCTCTGATCCCTGTCAGCATTGGGCCGTGTTTCGCATGT
>JAHEGF010000007.1 GCA_024645155.1 Phyllobacteriaceae bacterium
CGCCCAGCGCCTGGCTCAAAAGAACAGGCTGACGGAACTCGAAGGCGAACTGGCGGCTGCCGCTGCCACGGCTAAAAAGACCGAGGAAGACGTTGCCCAAGCCGCAGCTCTCGTTGCCCAGTCCGCCACTGATGAACGCACCAAAAGGGAAGAGCTGCGCCAGGCACGTGATCTGGCAGCGCAGGCGCGCGACACACTGGCCGCTGCCGAACGCGCGGCCGGCCAAAAGGCGAGCCGGAAGTCGGCGCTTGAAGAAACCCGTCTTGGGATCATTGAGTTGGCGGAGGAAGCGACCGGCCAGTTGGCGGCAGCCGACACCGCCTTGAAAAATACCGCCGATATTTCGCTGATCGAAACTGAACACAAACAACTGAGCGAAACGGTTTCGCAGGACCGGGCCAAGCTGGCGGAAGCGCGCCTTGCCCATGAGGGGTTGAAACGCGAAGCGGAAATGCGGACGAACCGGATACAGGCGATTGCCGGAGAGCGTGCTTCGTGGACAGCGCGTGCAGCGAATGCAAATCATCATGTTCTGGAACTGTCGGAACGCCGCGGTGAGGCCGGAAATGAACTGGAAAAATTGCGCGATGCACCTGACGAGATTGAGGCCCGGCGGTCAGCGCTGATGAGCCAGTTGTCGGAAGCGGAAAATCTCCGCGCCAAGGCCGCTGACGAATTGCAGCAGGCTGAAAACGACAATGCCGGGCGCGAGCGGATCGCCGCCGATGCGATCACATCGCTGTCGGAGGCGCGTGAAGCCCGGGCACGAGCCGAAGAACGCCTGACGGCAGCCGGTGATCGCCGCGGCGACATCGAAAAGCGTATCCGTGAAGCGATGAATTGCGCACCGGAAGCTGTCATGCAGCACACTGGCCTTGCCGTAAATGACCCGATGCCCGATGTCACCGAGGTCGAGCGCAAGCTGGAACGCCACAAGATTGAGCGCGAACGCCTTGGCGCGGTGAATTTGCGTGCCGAAGAAGAGCAGGTTGAACTGACCGAACGCTATGAATCACTCGTAGCCGAGCGCCAGGACGTCGTTGAGGCGATCAAGAAATTGCGTATTGCGATTCAAGGGCTTAACAAGGAAGGCCGGGAACGGCTGCTGGCCGCTTTCGACGCGGTCAGCGAGCATTTTTCGCGGCTGTTTACTCACCTGTTCGGTGGCGGTACTGCCGAACTGCAACTGATCGAATCCGATGACCCGCTGGATGCCGGCCTGGAAATCGTTGCCCGCCCGCCTGGAAAGCGCCCTCAAACGCTGACACTGCTGTCGGGCGGTGAGCAGGCATTGACCGCGACAGCACTGATCTTTGCGGTTTTCCTGACCAATCCTGCTCCGGTCTGCGTGCTCGACGAAGTGGACGCGCCGCTGGATGATCACAATGTCGAGCGTTTCTGCGATCTCATGGATGAGATGTCGGCCACAACCGACACCCGGTTTGTCATCATCACCCACAATCCGATTACCATGGCACGCATGGACCGGTTGTTCGGGGTCACTATGGGTGAGCAGGGCGTAAGTCAGCTTGTCTCGGTCGACCTCCAGACTGCGGAGCAGCTGCGCGAAGCGAGTTGACGCCGGCGATGTTCAATCGATTTTATGTTGCATTGCACATTTTGTACTTGGTGCATGGTGCGATGGTGCGTTAGTCCGGTCCAAATCACCAGTGCCTGGAGGGGCGAGATGACCAAATGGGTATACAGATTTGGTGACGGTTTTGCAGACGGCAGTGCCACTGACAGTGCATTGCTCGGGGGCAAGGGCGCCAATCTGGCAGAAATGTGCAGCTTGGGGCTTCCCGTTCCTCCAGGATTTACCATAACGACGGAAGTCTGTTCCCACTATTTTTCCAACGGGCGGGCCTTTCCGCCTGACCTTAAGGACGAGGTTGCCGCAGCTCTTGACCGGGTTGGAAAGGAAACCGGCCGCACATTCGGATCATCGGACAAATCGCTGCTCGTATCCGTACGCTCCGGTGGCAGGGCCTCGATGCCGGGTATGATGGACACGGTACTCAATCTCGGACTCAACGATGCAACCGTGGAGGCATTCGCCCGCGAATCCGGGGACGAGCGCTTTGCCTATGACAGCTACCGCCGGTTTATCCAGATGTATTCGAGTGTCGTACTGGCGCTCGACCATGAAAGCTTCGAGGAAATTCTTGAAGACGAAAAAGCATCTTTGGGGGTCGATCTCGACACCGAACTGACTGCCGCCAACTGGAGGAAGCTTATCACGCGCTATAAATCGCTCGTTCAAGAAGAACTCGGCAAATCTTTTCCGCAAGATCCGCATGAACAATTGTGGGGTGCTGTTGGAGCGGTGTTCTCCAGTTGGATGAATCCGCGCGCTGTCACCTATCGCCATCTCCACAACATTCCCGAGGAATGGGGCACTGCCGTCAATGTGCAGGCCATGGTATTCGGCAACATGGGCGACACGTCTGCCACCGGCGTTGCCTTTACGCGCAATCCGTCGACCGGTGAAAACAAGCTGTACGGTGAATTTTTGGTCAATGCGCAGGGCGAAGATGTCGTAGCCGGCATCCGCACGCCGCAGAACCTGACAGAAGAGGCTCGCATCGCGGCCGGTTCCGATCGCCCGTCGCTCGAGAAGATCATGCCGCAAGCCTTTGACGAATTTGTTCGCATCTCGGATGTGCTCGAGCGCCATTATCGCGACATGCAGGATCTCGAATTTACCATTGAATCCGGAAAATTGTGGATGTTGCAGGCCCGCTCCGGCAAACGCACGGCCAAAGCAGCCTTGAAAATAGCATCCGAGATGGCAACAGAGGGCCTGATTACCCCGCAGGAAGCGATTTGCAGCATTGACCCGGCCTCCCTTGACCAGTTGCTTCATCCAACGATCGATCCGAAAGCTGAACGAAAAATCATCGGTTCCGGTTTGCCTGCATCGCCGGGCGCCGCGACCGGCGAGATCGTATTCTCGTCGGACGAGGCCGAAGAAATGAAGGCTGCCGGACGTCCCTCGATTTTGGTGCGCATCGAGACCAGTCCGGAAGATATTCACGGCATGCATGCGGCAGAAGGTATTTTGACGACCCGTGGCGGCATGACCAGCCATGCCGCGGTTGTGGCCCGTGGCATGGGCAAACCCTGTGTTTCGGGCGCGGCAAATCTGCGCGTTGACTACCAAACCGAAACACTGATCGCGATGGGACGCAGCTTCAGGAAAGGTGACCAGATCACAATCGACGGCTCTGCCGGCCAGGTTCTGGAAGGTGTGGTTGCCATGCTCCAGCCGGAAATGTCTGGGGATTTCGCGGCAATCATGAAATGGGCCGATGAAATGCGCCGCATGAAGGTGCGCACGAATGCCGAAACCATAACCGACGCCAAGACCGCACGGTCCTATGGCGCCGAAGGGATCGGCCTGTGCCGCACGGAGCACATGTTTTTCGACACCGATCGCATCATTGCCATGCGCGAAATGATCCTTGCCGACAGCGAAAGCGGCCGGCGCGTTGCGCTGGCGAAACTTCTTCCGATGCAGCGGGCGGATTTTGCCGGACTGTTCGAGATCATGGCTGGCTTGCCGGTAACCATCAGGCTCCTTGATCCGCCACTGCATGAATTCCTGCCCAAGACCGCAGAGGAGATTGCCGAGGTGGCGGAGGCAATGGGCGTGCCTGCCGAGAAATTGCGCGAGCGCACCCAGCAATTGCACGAATTCAACCCGATGCTTGGCCATCGCGGTTGCCGGTTGGCAGTTTCCCATCCGGAAATTGCCGAGATGCAGGCTCGCGCCATTATCGAAGCCGCTATCGAGGCCGCCGAAAAAGCCCATGCACCGGTCGTTCCCGAAATCATGGTTCCGCTCGTCGGTCTTCGCAAGGAGTTGGAGTTTGTAAAGGCCCGTATTGATGCGGTGGCAAAAGAGGTGATGGGCGAAAAGGGCGTGGAAATCGAATATCTCGTCGGCACCATGATCGAATTGCCCCGCGCCGCAATTCGCGCTCACGCGATTGCCGAAGACGCGCAGTTTTTCTCGTTTGGCACCAATGACCTGACACAAACGACATTTGGCATTTCACGTGATGATGCCGGCAGTTTCCTGGAGGCCTACCAAAAGAAAGGCATTATCGGGCAGGATCCGTTTGTGACGCTTGATCAGGCCGGGGTTGGCGAACTGATTCGGATGGCAGCGGAAAAGGGGCGGGCAGTGCGCCCGGATATCAAGCTTGGGATCTGCGGCGAACATGGTGGCGATCCTGCATCGATCCGGTTTTGCGAAGACGTCGGGCTCGATTACGTATCCTGCTCACCGTTCCGGATTCCGATTGCACGGCTGGCGGCTGCACAAGCATCTGTAAAGGAGAAGTAGCCTGCGGTGCCGGAAACCAAAAGGCTGATGCATTTCGCTGGCATGTTGCCTGCTGAACATGGTGCCTTGCTGCCGTTGAATGTGTAGTGTTTGATGATGAAACACACCGCCGCGGCACGCGACTCTGTCTATGTCTTGATGCGAACAGCGATGGGTTGCACCCCGTCGCAAGCCGATCTTGACTTGCTCGCCCAGACGCCCGGCACGGACATTGTCCGGTTTGCCAGGAGCAATCAGGTTCTCGCCGCATTTCAACCTGTACTTTCCGTCTCCGGCATAGCGAAGGCGTTGGGTGCCAACGTCATCGCCATCCTGTCGGAGGCAGAGGCCAATCGGCACCGCAACAGCATCATTGAAAAACAGATTTTCGAATTGGCAGATACCTTCACCGATGCGGGCATCGCGCGTGCCGTGGTATTGAAGGGCGGTGCCTTCCTGCTCGAGGACCAGCCGGAAAAGGCATCCTGGCGCTACCTGACCGACTGTGATGTTCTGGTTGAACCGAATGACATCACCACGGCTGTAGGCGGCCTGAAAAAGTTGGGGTACGAAGCCGATGACGCCATCTACGATCCGGCCTCCGATCACCATTATCCAACATTCTTTCGCAATTTCGATGAAGTGCCCATCGAGATCCACACACGCCTCGGGCCGCCGGCAGCCGAGCGCCTGTTGTCAACCGCCGGTGTGCTGGAGCGCGCCCTTTCGGCACGCTCCGATTCGATACTCGCCGTACCCGCTTTGACCGACCGCGTTTTGCATTTGGTCAACCACGCCCAATTTCACAGTCATCGATACGCCCGCCGTCAGTTTCTGTTGCGAGATGCGTTCGATTTCATCAAGTTGGCCTCGTCCTCCCGAACCGGCCTCAACCCAATTGCCGGGTCCTATGGCCGCGCGCGTGATCGCGATCAATTTGACGCTTTCGCCGGATTTGCCTTGCAATTTGCACCTCCGGGCCGGTTCGAGTGGCAGGTGACCGAAAGCGCCCAAACCTGGATGGAGCAGACGCGCAAGGCATCTGCATCATATTACCTTCCTTATCGCTATTTGATCGATGACTGGATGCGGTTGGGGTTCACGATGCTCGGTTCTGCTGAATCCCGTGCCAACGCATCAAGGACCATTTTCAACCGCCAGCGGCGCTTCAAGAAGGTCGCTGATTGGAAAGCATACTGGAAATCGGGAGGCAACACCCGATAGGCCGGAGCATTTTCCAGTATCAGGCAATCAGCTTTCGATCTCGACCTTGTTTGGGTAGAACGCACCGTGGTTTGTGATCTGCAGCATCTCGTCGAACGGATGCTCATAAGCCCACATCGCATCGCTTTGCGCTGTCTCCCTGATACTCCAGTAGCTGGCATCTCCCTTGAAAGGGCAGTAGGTTGAGGAGGCTGTTTTTTCCAGTTTCGAAAAATCGATATCGGAGAACGGGATATAGATCACCGGCGGATAATTTCCTTCGTACAACAGCAGGGCGGCTTTCGACGATGCCAGGACGGTACCGTTTGCCCTGACGGTCACTTTGCCATCAAGCGGTTCGGTGGTGATCGTATGTCCGGGATGTTTGACAAATCCCGGAGCAGGATTGGGTGTGCTATCCATTGCTGCCTCCATACCCAGTACTTCGATTGCCGGCTACCGGTTTCGCAGCTCCTCCCTGGTCACCATGGCCTCGGCATCGTCTAGTGCCCGCTCGAGCCGGTCGAACAACTCGTCAACCTGTTCTGCCGTAATGATCATCGGCGGGCATATTGCAATTGTATCACCGATGGCGCGTAAAATCGCCCCGTGCCCTTCAAGGATCCGCGAAGTGCGCGCACCGGCTCCGGCCTTTGGATCGAATGGCCGCTTTGTTTTCTTGTCGGCGACCAGTTCGACACCCCCCATCAATCCACAGGAGCGAGCTTCTCCGACCAAGGGGTGGGCGTCCAGCGCCTTCATCCGTTTTTCAAACAACGGGATGAGACTGCGCACATGTCCGATGATGTCGCGGCGCTGGTAAATTTCTATCGCCTTGACGCCGAGCGCGCAGCCTAGCGGGTGCCCGCCATAAGTGTAGCCATGAGCAAATGTTCCGATCCTGGCGCTGTGATCAACATAGCTCTGGTATATATCTTCCGGGATCAAGACTGCGCCAAGTGGCGCATATGCGCCGGTCATCTGTTTGGCCGCAGAAACCGTCGTTGGCACCATGCCCAGCGTCTGACAGCCCCACCAGTTACCGGTCCGCCCGAAGCCGTTGATGACCTCGTCGTCGATAAGGATGATCTCATGTTCATCGAGGATGGGCTGGATTGCCCGGAAATATTCCTCCGGAGGAACCAGTACGCCGCCAGCCCCCATAACCGGTTCGGCAATCATTGCGGCAATTGTCTCCGGACCCTCTTCTTCGATCATCGACCGCAAATTGTCTACAAGGCGCTTGACGAATTCGGCTTCGGTTTCTCCGTCCTTGCCGAAACGATAGTAATGCGGGCAATCGGCATGAAGGACCCGGTCAATCGGCAGATCAAATCCGGCATGGTTGAAGGGCAGGCCGGTCAGCGACGCCGTCATGATCGTGACGCCGTGGTAAGCCCTCATGCGGCTGATGATTTTTTTCTTGTCCGGCCGGCCACGCGCGTTGTTCATGTACCAGGCAAGCTTGATCTGTGTGTCGTTGGCCTCGGACCCGGAAGAGGTGAAAAACACCTTTGAAATCGGGATCGGCGCAATCTCTTTCAGTTTCTCGGCAAGCTCGATCGCCGGTTCCGTGCCCTTCGCCCCAAACAGATGGTAGTAGGGAAGCGTGCGAAGCTGTTCGGTTGCAGCCTCGATCAGTTCCTCATCGCCAAAACCAAGGCCCGCGCACCATAAACCGGCCATGCCCTCGATATATTCCTTGCCGTGCGTGTCATAGACAAACACCCCTTTGCCACGCGCCATGACTGTCGGGCCGTTTTCTGCAAGCGTGTGAAGCGGCGTGTACGGATGCAGCAACGCGTTGATGTCGCGCACTTGCATGTTGGTCAGTGGCAGTTGGTCGTTCATGGCCTGCGATCCCTGCAGTCAGTGGATTGCGCGCATGATAGACGGGAATGCAGGCAACGGTAAGCTTATTCCGCGCCGCACTTAATCAGTGCTGGCTGAAGTCACCAGTTTTGCGTAGGAGGCTGCGAGGCCGGAAAACGCATTGCCGTGCCCGGCGTCTTCAACTCGCATCGAGTCGCCTTTTTCATCGAGCATGACAAGTACGGTACGGCGGTCGAAGCCACGTCCGGCAAGCACTGCCGCTATCCGCTGGCATCCGGGAATGAATTCCACCGGCATGTGGAACAGTAGAGTTCCACCGTTCGCCTCTGCCGCCTGGGATACGCAGTTTTCAAAACCGAGCGATGCGAGGTCGAGAACTCCCAGTGACAGTTCAAGTTCGACAGCCTCGAGCGAGACCGGGGTTTCATCTGAAATTCTTGGTTCTGGCGCGTTCATGATCATCTCCGACTAGCGAAACGCGCCCCGCCGCAGACAAATGTTCAGGTTCACGATGGCAGAACTGTGACCGCTTTTAGTTCAATTGAGGTATTGGTAAATTTTTGCCGGGTACTGGACAAATCGGGCTTACGCCTTCAAATCTTGGAACGAGTTTTAGGGAGGAAGATATGCTCGGATTGATGCAGGAGTGGCCGCTTCTGTGCCACAAGATTCTCGACTATGCGGCAGCGCAGCATGGAACCCGGGAGATTGTGACACGTTCGGTCGAAGGTCCGATAACAAGAACGAATTACCGATCGGTGCGGGCATGTGCACTAAAAGTTGCCCAGCAACTCGATCGCGACGGCTACCGCGAAGGCGACCGCATTGCCACCCTTGCCTGGAACACTGCCCGGCACCTTGAGGCATGGTACGGAATCATGGGGATCGGTGCCGTCTATCACACATTGAACCCGAGGCTTTTCCCCGAGCAGCTTGTGTGGATTATGAACCATGCCGAAGACAAGGCGTTATTCGTCGATCTCACCTTCCTTCCCCTGGTGGAGAAACTGGCTGGCGAAGTTGCCTCACTCGGCAAGGTAATCGTTTTGACCGACGGCGCGGCAATGCCCGAAACGTCGTTGAAGAATGCGGTTGCCTACGAGGAATGGCTCACCGGGGCCGATGGTGATTTCCGCTGGCGCAATCTCGATGAAAATGCAGCAGCCGGGATGTGTTACACATCCGGGACGACCGGTGATCCGAAGGGTGTCCTGTACAGCCACCGTTCCAATGTCCTGCATGCATTTATCGCCGCACAGCCCGATGCCCTCAATCTCGGTTCAAATGAATCCATCATGCCGGTGGTGCCGATGTTTCACGCCAATGCCTGGGGCATTGCCCATACGGCGCCGATGGTAGGGGCAAAGATTGTCATGCCGGGCGCACGCATGGATGGGGAAGCCATCTATGAACTGCTCGACAGCGAAAAGGTTTCAATGACCGCCGCGGTTCCCACGGTCTGGCTGATGTTGTTGCAATATTTGGAGGAGACCGGCAAGAAACTGCCACATCTGAACCGCGTGGTGATCGGTGGGTCGGCTTGCCCTCGTATCATGACCCAGAAGTTTCAGGACAACTACGGCGTTGACGTTATCCATGCCTGGGGAATGACCGAGATGAGCCCGCTTGGAACCCTGGGATCGATCAAACCGGCCTATGCGCAACTGACAGGGGATGGCAAACTGGATCTCCAGGAGAAGCAGGGCTTTCCACCGTTCGGTGTAGAGATGAAAGTCACCGACGACGAAGGCAACGAGCAGCCGTGGGATGGAAAGACATTTGGCAAGTTGAAAGTGAGAGGTCCCGCGGTGGCTTCAGCGTATTATGCAGGCGCCGGAGCGGAGCAATTCGACGAGGAAGGCTGGTTTGATACCGGCGACGTATCCCATATTGATAAATTCGGATACATGCAGATTACGGACCGGGCCAAGGATGTCATCAAGTCGGGTGGCGAGTGGATATCGTCCATCGATTTGGAGAACATTGCCGTCGGCCATCCCGATGTAGCTGAAGCAGCTGTCATCGGTATTAGCCATCCCAAATGGGATGAAAGGCCGCTGCTGGTTGTGGTGCCAAAGGCGGGTGGAAAACCTGATCGCGCGGGAATACTGGACTACATGAAGGGAAAGATCGCCAAGTGGTGGATTCCGGACGATGTTGTATTTGTCGATGAGATTCCGCACACCGCTACCGGCAAGATCCAGAAGATCACATTGCGGCAACAATTCTCCGGCTACAGGTTTCCAGGAACCTAGGCGCCAAACCTGCTCCCCCGCGGAACCGTCCACCATTGAGGATTGACTGATGCGTAAATCCTATGAACGGCCACGGTCAACGGCAGCGGTCTTGGCAATGAGAATCTGGCCCTTGTCGGCAATGATCGCGTTCGTAGCAATAATCTCCCACTGGTTAGCTTTGCTGGATACGCTATCCTTCCTGTGGGTCATGGCGGTTGTTGCTGCGTTGGCGCTGATTTCATTGTTTTTGGCGTTGCGCGGATTGTTCACCTTGTGGCGCGACGCGGCGATCGGCGGGCGTAATTCTGCCAAGGCGCTCATGTTTTCCGCGCTCATCCTTCTGCCGTTCCTGCTATGTGTAGTGCGGTGGTATCAACTGCCGCACCTTCACCAGGTGTCGACCGACTTGATAAACCCGCCCGTTTTGACCCGGAACAATACCAATCCGCAGTTATTGGAAAACCCGTTTGAACCGATAACTCTGCGCGACGCGGAAATTCAGATTGATCGGTATCCCGATATAGTCAGTCACCGCTATACGGCACCGGTCGAACAGATTGTTGCCGCGATAGATGAAGTGCTGGCCTGGCGCGGCTGGAGGGTGGTCTCTCGCGTTGATCAGGGCACGCCCGAAAGCCCGTTGACACTTATGGTTTCCGCCCGGTTTCCGATAATCGCCTTGCCATCGGATATCGCCATTCGGATCGAGCCGGTTGATGATGAGAATTTCGTCGATATGCGGTCGGCGAGCCGGTATGGATCGCACGATCTTGGCGCAAATGCTTGGTTGGTCAGAAGTTTTTTGGTAGAATTGGATGAGGTACTGGCGCTCGCGCCTGTGCAGTAAGCGGCTATTTCATGATGAATTCCGCATCGATGCCGATTTCATTTTCCGCGGCGATTACGCCACGGCACGCAAGGTCTTCGATATGAGCCAGGACCGAAAGGGCAGCAGCACCATGAAGCCGCGGATCGATATCGGTATAAATTGACGACACGATCTTCCTGATATTTCGGTCTCCGGCCTCAATCCGGGCGACGATTGCCCGTTCACGCATCAGCCGGTGGGCTTTCAGCCCGCGCAGAAAGGGTTTGGGGTTTTCGATGGCGGCGCCGTGCCCAGGCAGGAAAAGGCCATCATCACGCGCTGCAAGGCGCTCAAGGGAGGCCATGTAGTCGGCCATCGCACCATCGGGCGGCGCGACGATCGATGTTGCCCATCCCATGACGTGATCGGCTGAAAACAGGATGGATTTCCCGGCAAGGGCAAAGACCGTGTGATTGGCTGTATGGCCAGGCGTATGTATCGCCTCGATCGTCCAGCCATCTCCCTCGATGAGTTCGCCATCGGATAAAACGACATCCGGATTGAATGCGGTGTCTGCAGATGCATCAAGCGGGTTTATTTCACCGGTCCGTAATTCGCGTGCGGCACGATGGGGTCCTTCAGCATAGGTTTTTGCACCCGTAATCTGTTGCAGGCGGGCAGCCAGGGGTGAATGATCGGCATGGGTATGGCTGACAAGGATATGGCTGACCTTGCGGTTGCCGATTGCCGCCTTCAGCGCATTCAGATGGTCTTCGTTGTCGGGACCCGGATCAAGAACGGCGACCGTGTCCTTGCCAATGATATAACTGTTGGTGCCATGGAAGGTGAACGGTCCGGGATTGTTGACCGTCAGGCGCTGCACGCCGCTCGCAACATCTACAGCTTTGCCGTATTGCGGTTTGAAATCCGTGACGAACTCAAGTGCCATGATCTTACCAGTTCAAGTTGTGAACATGTAATACCAAGCAGCGGCATTGCCCGCTACCTGTAGAATGTTTATAGGACACGCGACGGAGAATTCTCCGGTACTATTTTTTTGAAGAATCGGGAAACGCAAATGTCCACACAATCAGAATCCAATGCTCTTGCACCGGCTTTTGCTAGCAGCCAATCGCAAACACGGTTTGTCTACTACGCTGTTTTGGCATTGCTTGGCTCAGTTTTACTGGCAGTATCCGCCAAGGTTACCGTTCCGATGTGGCCGGTCAATGCCACGCTTCAGACCCTGGCTCTGTTTACGATCGCAGCGGCTTATGGCCGCAATCTGGCGGTCGCAACCGTACTGCTTTACCTTGCAGAAGGTGCCGCGGGTCTGCCGGTGTTCACTTCCGGTGCAGGACTGGCCTACATGGCCGGACCAACGGGTGGGTATCTCGTTGGGTTTCTGATTGCCGCCGCCATTGTTGGTTTTGCCACGGATTTGGGGTTTGATCGCAAACCCCTGCCGCTGTTCGGAATCATGCTGATCGGTGAAGCCGTGATCCTGGCACTTGGCGCGGCCTGGCTGACGGTCCTGTTCGGACTCGAAAAGGCTATCGCATATGGTGTCGGACCGTTTATTGTGACCGACCTGATCAAGGTAGCGCTCGCGTCGCTCATTGTTCCGGCGATCTGGATGGCACTGCGCCGTTTCAGGAACGAAAACAAATAGACCGGAATCAAGCAGGCTTTTTGAAAACGGCCCTTCGGGGCCGTTTTGCACTTCACCAAACATAGTGACGCCATCGCACCGGCGGTTTGCAAACCTAGACACTGAAAATTGAGACCGATCAGAAGCAAACCGCGACCCCGGTGATTTTCAGCGGGGAAAACGCAACCTTATTTATGCCAGCTTCTTCTTGGCTTCGCTGAGCGACAGGACATTGCTAGGTTTGCGCAATGGCGGCGTGTATTCCGGCACGATCATGCGCAGCGCAAATATCGCAGTTTCCTCATCGCCTTCGATCACTGCAGTTTCAATGAGGGCGACGGCTTTCTCTAGAGTGGTCTTGTTGACGAGACGCGGGTAGGCAAGCATATAGCCTTGCTCTTTTACCACATCAGTTTCTTCGTCGGGATCAAGGAGCTCTTCATAAAGCTTCTCACCGGGGCGAAGGTCCGTATAGACGATCTCGATGTCCACGTGAGGCTTGAACCCGGCCAGTTCGATCATCTTTGTCGCCAGATCGGCAATCCTCACCCGATTACCCATCTCGAGCACAAGGATGCGCCCACGATCACCGTGTTCGTGCATTCCGTGCCCGGAGGCGCGTAGCACGAGTTTGACGGCTTCCGGTATGGTCATGAAATAACGCACCATGTCAGGATGGGTGACGGTTACCGGGCCGCCTCTTGCGATCTGTTTTTCAAATTTCGGAACCACCGATCCGTTGGAACCGAGCACGTTTCCGAACCGCACTGTCTTGAATTTGGTCACCGTGCCCGCCAGGTCGAGCGACTGGCAATAGGCTTCCGCTGCACGCTTGGTTGCGCCCATGATATTGGTGGGTCTGACCGCTTTATCGGTCGAGATCAGGACAAAGGTGCCGACGTTGTGTGCCACGGCGGCATTTGCAACGTTGCGTGTACCCAAAATGTTGGTCTTCATGCTTTCGACGACGTTGCTTTCCATCAGCGGCACATGTTTCAGCGCCGCTGCATGCAGGACGACATCCGGCCTGAAAATCCTGAAAACCTGATCGATACGGTTCATGTCGCGGATATCGGCTATTTTCGACACGATATTCAGGTGCGGAAACTTTTCCCGGATGTCCGAGTCGACAAGATAGAGCAGATGCTCCGAAACATCGATCAATACCAGCCGCTTGGGTGTGAACGAGGCCACCTGCCGCGCCAGTTCGGAACCGATTGAACCGCCGGCACCGGTGATCATCAAAGTTCGCGATTCGATCAGTTGCGCGATTGGCTGGGTATCAACCCGGACCTCCTCGCGCCCCAAAAGATCCGAAATCTCGATCGGATTGGGTTCGAGTATTTTTTCGTCCAGATTGGCGGTATCGGCCAGATTCGGTATCTGGCTGATCTTCAGCCCGCTGGCGTTTGCCAACGTCACGAGATCGCTGATCTCGGCGGAAGACAAATCATGGTCGGTAACCACAAGTTCGCTCAGGTTGATGCCGCGGTGTTTTAGCCTGGATACGATCGCAGGCAGGGATTTTTTATCGCCAATGACACCAATGTCCTGAATGGAAAGGCCGATCCGTGACCTTTCGTCGATGATACCGTGGATGCGCAATGGCGAATGCGCCGACCGGTGCACTGCACGAATGAAGGATTCCGCATTTTGATTGGACCCGAGCATTACTATGTCCCGCATTGGTCCGGCATCCGTGCTTGGCCGGGTCATGAAGGGCAAATATCCGCGATCCTTCGTTAGCCGGTAGGCCAGTCGGGAACCGCCCAGTCCAACGACGAGGAAGATAAACATCAGTATCGGCACAGATCGCGGCAAGTTGGCGCCGCGGGACAGAAGAAACAAGACCAGGGTAAAACCGATAACCGCCAAACCGCTGGCTTTGATGATCGCAACCAGTTCCGGGATCGATGCATATCGCCACGAGCCTCGGTTCAGGGAGAACATGAAAAAACAGGTCATTGCAATGGCAATGAACATCACCGCCTTTTCGTGAATACCGGGCACGTAAGCCAGGTTGGCAATTCCGTAGTAACTTAGATAGGCGCAGTAAAACGACACCGCTGCTGCAGCAATATCGTGGATGGTGCCAAGTATCTGTAGCAGCCGGTCGCGGTTCACGGTTGATGTTTCCAAACCTGCCTGGCAATCGCTTTTCGTACGCTTTGAAACATTGGCTCCGCGAATCCGAAATTTACCAGTAATGAATTATTGATAGCGAAAAGAACGCCGGCCGCCAACAAACGATTTCTTACGGCGTGAAAATTTGAGGTGGAACATGCACCGAATCACCTTTTTTTGGGGAAATACCGGGTAACGCAATGGAGGCGAAGGATTGTCCTGCGCATCCGCGGTCGGGAATCGTTGATGTCAACGTCAATGCAAAAAGGCAATTTACTGGATTTCGCACAGGCAAGTTGGTTTAAGCAGGGTGGTCCATTTCGATTCTGATGCTGGACTGTCTGTTTCACTGAACGAGGGAGTGCAGATGCCATCCAGGGCAGTAAAAAGCTGGTTTCCGGTTTTGATCGCGCTTGTTGCGATCGCGTTTTTGGCGTTTCTGGTGGCGTGGCGCAGCTTTGAATTGTCGCCCGATACCATATTTGCCGAACTGGGAGCAATTACCGGTTACCTCCTATATGTAAGCCTTCTCGCGGCCGCGGCGCTGATAACCTGGTATAGTTTCGACTCTCCGCGTCGCCAGTTTGGCAATAAATTTGAAAGTACGGCGGTAATATTCGTGCTGGTAATCGCGTTTCTGCACAGCGCTGCATTGTATCTGGCGGTGGCAGGTTCGCCCCCGCATCTTGCGCAAATGGTCAGCCGGTTCATGACGGACCGGTTGTTTGCACCGGTTCGTGCGACAACGGTGTTATTGATCGTGATGGGTTTTTTTTGGGTGTTGGGCCGGGGCATGGGCGGCAAGTATCTGCCGCCACCACTCCTGACCGCGTCTGTTTTTGTTTTGATCGCTGTGCTCTCGGCAATGCACATTGGAACCCTCCCCGTCAGGAACAGTGACTATTTCCTCGCAGCGGCCGTTTTGTTGCCACTGGCGCTAACTGGTCTGGGTTTGTTGCAAGCCCTTGCTGCAAACGAAACTGTCGTCAGCTATGTCTGGCCAACGGACATGCCGCCCGCAACGGATAATCTGGATAAAAACAACCGGATATTTCTGTGGCTACTCGGCGCTTCCACGCCGTTTGCTGCATCGGCAAGCTCGATAATGCTTGCGTCCGCCGGGATCTGGGCGGCGTTCTATATCGTTATTCGCCGGCTGAAGCCGGAAATCGAAATGACCAATCTCCCGATCGTGGTGTCTGTGTTTGTGTTCTTTGTAACGATGGCGGTACCAACAATTGCCCACAGCGCTGATACCAGCGATTTCATAACCCTTTTGAAGCTGTTTCCATTCCTGGCCGTGCTCTTTGTCGTGCCGAGGCTCTACCGCTCATCGCGCCGTGTGCTCGTTCCCTGTCTGGCGAACGGCGCGGCCGTTGGTGTTTATGTGTTCGCCGGTTTTGCGGTCTATGAATACTTCACCACCACTTTGGCCGGTCCGTTTGGCTTCCGGATATCTGCGTTTTCCGGCAATCCGGTGCCCGCAGCCTATGCAGCAGTCTTGTTTTCGCTGATAGCCGGGTTGGGTCTGGACCGGGTTTCACCGCACCAGCTTTATTTCCGGATTGGGGCGATGCTGGCCGGATTTACCGCAGCGACTTTCACAGGCACGGTATCCGTGTTGTTGATCGTCCCGGTTATCCTGATTGCACTGGCAACAAGGTACCGTACCGAGCTTCGAAAGATGTACCGGCCATCACTGATACCGAAGCGCATTTTTCTCGGAGCAGGCGCACTTGTCATCATCGCGGGAACAGTTCTTGTTGCCTCATCGCCGTTGTTGCTACGGATTCAGAATTACTCGACCGCCATTGTTGATCACACAGACAGGGGAGAAGGGGAATCTTTGAATCTGCGAATAACAATGTGGAAGGCGGGAATTGAAGCTGCTTCCAACGCCCCGGTGACCGGATATGGAATTCAGAACCGGTTTGCTGCCATTGTTCCCTATCTGCCGCTTGCCAGGGATGGAAAGGAAATAAGTTTCACCCACCCGCATAGTGGCTTTCTGACGATGCTGATTTCCGGGGGACTTCCCGGCCTGTTGGCGACAATGGCCCTGTTGGTTTCACCCTGCCTGGTGGCATGGCGCTGTGAAACGTCGCCATGGCGCGATGATCTGGTGCTGCTCACTTTTGTTACCACGCTGGTCTATTCGATCGGTGGATTGATCGGCATCATGTTTTTCCACGACGCAAATGACGCGATATTCTGTTGGGTGCTGATCTTGACGGCCGCCCATATGCGCCCGGAGCATGCGGCGGCAGCCTGACTTTCCATATTGGCGCCAGCTGTGATCAACGAAGCCGGCGCATGTTCTGTCAAACCGAAAAAGTTGAAACCCGTAACGAAACCATTATTCCCATCGCGGAAAGATTCTTGTCTTTGGCACGAATCCCCATGCGCTCGGTTGGCCAATAAGCGGCGAACGCGATACAAGCATCGAGGCATTTCGCTATTGTTGACCAATCGCCTGATTGCCGGATAGTTGGTTCGAAGCAGGTCTGACGGGTTAGATGAGCGAACGGGACGGCATGTCAACAAACGGGAACGACAAAACGGCCATCGCCCTGATTACCGGTGGAACCGGCTCGTTCGGGCGGACAATGCTCGGCCATCTGCTTGAACGCGGCTATTCGACAGTACGGATTTTTTCCCGTGACGAAGAAAAGCAGCATTTGATGCGCTCCGAATTCAAGGACGAACGTGTCGAGTTCCATATCGGTGACGTGCGTGACAGGGATTCGGTGATGAATGCAACGCGCGGCGTGCGCCATGTATTCCATGCCGCTGCGCTCAAGCAGGTTCCATCCTGTGAATTTTTTCCGTTGGAAGCCTTCAAAACGAATGTTCTGGGATCTGAAAACGTATTGGATGCGTCGATTTCCAACGGCGTGGAAAAAGTCGTTCTTTTATCGACGGACAAGGCCGTCCTGCCGATAAATGCCTTGGGTTTTAGCAAGGCAATGATGGAAAAACTGGTTTTTGCCAAGGCCCGGCAATATCGTGGATGCAATACCATTTGTTCGGTGGTGCGTTACGGCAACGTGACCGGTTCGCGTGGCAGCGTCATCCCGCATTTCCTGACGCAATTGCAGGCCGGTAATCCACTGACCGTGACAAATCCGGACATGACCCGTTTCATGTTGCCGCTTCCCCACACCGTGCAGCTGGTCGATCACGCATTGGCCCATTCTCGTCCCGGCGACTTGTTTGTACGCAAGGCGCCGGCGACAACTGTCGGAACCATCGCAGACGCGATGATCGAAATTTTTTCGTCCAAAGCCGGAATCAAGATCATCGGTGAGCGGCATGGCGAGAAACTATTTGAGACCCTTGCAACGGCAGCCGAACTGCACAGAAGCGAGGACATGGGGACCCATATCCGCATTCCTGTAGACGAACGCGACATGAATTATGAACTCTATTACGAAAAAGGCCATGTTGGCGAACTTTCCGGCGAAGACTATCATTCCCACAACACTGAGCGGCTCGATCTCGCCGCCACCAGGGCACTGTTGATGTCGCTCCCGATCATCAAGTCGGCTTTGGCTGCGGTGCGGGATCCGGATAGGGCGGACTAATGGACAGTCGAAATTGCGGGTGCTGATAATTGACCGCTATTTTTGGCCGGATACTGTACCGACGGCCGATATCCTCAAGCGTGTTTCAGGCTGGATCGCTGCCAGCGGACGCGAAGTCTCGGTGTTGACAGCGCAACCCTCCTACAAACCGGACGTAATTGTCGCCAAAGCGCCGCGCTATGAGACAGTGGATGGTGTCAAGGTCACGCGCTTGCAGCTCTTGAAAGAAAACTCGAAGCCTTCCCGTAAATATGCCAATCACGTTATTTTCTCCTTCATCGCCTTTTTGAAAGTCCTGTTCGGCAAAAGGCAGGACTATATCCTTGTCCAGACGTCACCGCCCATCATTCAAGCGCTTCTCATTTCGGCCGCGGCATATTTGCGAAAATCAAAATTCATCTACCTGTTGCAGGATATTCATCCCGATATCGGATTGGTTTCGAATATTCTGCCAAGAGGTAAATTCGTTGCATCGGCATTGAGATACCTCGACACGATTAGCCTGCGTATCGCAGCCGCAATAATCGTGCTGAGCAACGACATGAGGGTGTCAATTGCGGAAAGGGGTGTTTCGGAAAGCAAGATCCGGATCATCAGGAATTTTGCGCTGATTGGGGACTGCGTTCCGGAATTGGCCAAGGCGCCATCACAGCCGGTACGGTTTGTTTTCGCAGGAAATATCGGGCGATTTCAACGGCTGGACGAGATCGTCGAGGCCTTTTCGCTTGTATCGCCACAAATTGCCGAATTGGAAATACTTGGTACCGGGGTGCGGCGGGATAAACTTGAAGAACTGGTCAAGTCGCTTGGATCACGAAATGTACGTTTCACGGATCATATGCCGGCAGACGCGGCGTTTAAACACATTCGGACGTTCGATATCGGCATCGTTTCGTTGCTTCCGGGCCTGATCCGTTATGCTTATCCGTCGAAAACGGCGACATATTTTGCTGCTGATTTGCGGGTACTTGCGGTCGTCGAGGGCAGTTCAGAACTGGCACATGCGGTTCGGTCGTTGAATGTCGGCGAAATTGTCCAACCGGACAGTTCGGCTGCCGGTTTTGCAAAAAAGATCAAACACATGGCTATGAAGATAAAAAGCTATGCACACCCGGTAGCGGTGGCAAGGGATCTTTATGATCCCGAAGTCATGAGGCGGCATTGGATCGAGCTGTTTGACCGGCTGGATGCCGGGTCATGAATGCCGGGTTAGGCTATTTGGTTGGTCATACTCTCGGGCGATTGACCCTGTTTCCGGTTTGTTGAAAATAGAACTCGCGAAAATATTCTTCCAGCGGCCCTGCCTGGGGAAGTACTATTTCGGCCCGGATTTTTGCGTCCAGATATGCGTCATTCCTGAGCAGAACTCCCAGCTTGATGGACAAGGTGCGAATTGACCGGGAAAATCTGCCAAGAAACTTCAGTGCAAAGACGGCCGGAAAAAGCAAGGAAGCGGGCAGCGACAAGGGTACTGTCCGATTTGAAGCCCGTGCCATCGCTTCGACAATCTGACGAAGTTGGTACCTTTGGCAGGGTCCGTTGAAGATGAGATTGCCTGATGCGGTTGTGTAGCGCTTCTTTGTTGCCAAGGCCATGATCGCAGTAGCGGTGATACCGACAGGTGAGAGGCTTTTCACGTTATTTCCGTTGCCGGGGACAACGAACCTGCCGCTGCCGATCGCCCGTGCCAGCCTCGCCACGTTGCCGGGGTCGTCCGGCCCGAACAATGCGGCGGAACGCAGGATAACAAGCTCCGTATTGCTTCCCGCCAGTATTTTGGCGGCGGCCAATTCGCCTTGGTGTTTTGACCACGCATAGTCCGTGGCCGGCCGGCACTGTGTTCCCTCGTCCACCGGTGCCGGATGTTCGCCGTAAACCGAGGTTGAACTGACGAGAAGGAAGCGTTTTGCGCCCTGGTTCTTTGCTGCAGCGGCAACCTTCCCGGTCATTTCAACATTTGTCCTGTAAAAATCCTCGCGCGTGGCCAAGCCGGAAGGCTGGTGGGTCAGCCCGGCGACGTGAATCACACAATCAACCGCCTTGAACAGGGTGGACGGTACAATCCCTTCAACCAGATCGAGTTGAACTTGTGTGCCGCGAAAACCCGCAATGGACCTTCTCGATATCACCGTAACCTCGGCCCCTTCCTTGATTGCCTCGGCAACAACATGGGAACCCAGAAATCCGCTGGCGCCGGTAATAAGCAATCTGTTATTGGATCTTGCCATGGCGATACTTGTGCGAGACAGCCTGCGTTTTTGCAACGGCACATGCGGCGGTGGCCCATCCTTCATGCAATGTCAATTGACTGTTGATCCCGGTCCGGTCCATGGAACGTGCAGTCAAATGAGGCAGGCCGAAACTTTTCGACGATGAATGCAAATACACCGCTAACGATCGTCAACATCCTCGAGGAAGCCCGGCTTGGCGGACCGCAACTGAGTGCGGCGTTATTGGCACGGCACCTGGCGGGGATGCAATGCGCGGTAACGATCTACACGGCGCGAAGAAATTCCGGTCCCTTTGCCGATATGCTGGCGCACCAAAACATTGCAGTCCGCGCAATTCCGTTGTGCCGTCTGCAATCCGGCTTTGCCAACCAGTTGCGGTATCTGCTGACCACACCGGTTACCATCTGGCGTTACCGGACGCTGTTGAGCCGCGACAAGCCGGATATCGTCCATGTCAATGGTGCCGCACAATGGCGCGGCGCATTTGCCGCCTGGCTAACGGGAATTCCGTGTGCATGGACGCTGAACGATACGCGAATGCCAGCATTGGTGAGGATGCTTTTTGCGAAGATTACGCACCGGTTCGCAAATGGCTTCATTGCCGTGGCAAAGCGGGTGGAGGAATACTATCCGGTAGTTCACACCGCCGATGTGCCGGTCGCGCGTATTCCGGCGCCTGTCGATATCGACCGCTTCAAGGGAGCGGAAACGGTTTGCGATCCCGAAATCGCCGCCATTGCCGGTACCAGGATTGCCAACACCGCCCACAACAATCCCGACAAGGACCTCGAGACATTTGTTCGCACGGCCCACCTCGTTGGTGAGCGCTTGAAAGGCGCTGTGACTTTTGTTCAGATTGGCGGACAGTTTGAAGAGCAGGCCAAATACGTTTCCAGGATCACAGGGCTGCGCGGCAAACTGGGCGATGCCAATGTTCGTTTCCTGGGAACGCGCGAAGATATTCCGGCGATCCTGGCTGCATGCGACTTCTATTTCTGTTCGTCGCGCAGTGAGGCTTCACCAATGGCCGTTTGGGAAGCGCTGGCCGCCGGACTCCCGGTCGTGTCAACCGATGTCGGCGACATCCAAAATCTCAATGAAACCGGAAAATTCGGAAGGGTGGAACCGGTAGGCGACCCGGATCGTCTCGCCGCGGCCATATGTTCAATGGTGACCGAAAGCACCTGGCACGCCAAGTCGACGCGCGACCGCATAAGGAAATATGCCTCGGACCATTTCGCTGCCCCGGAAATCGCGCGTGCCCATTTGCGATTTTATCACGAAATCCTGGGCTCCGGTGTAGAAAGGAAGTAACCGGAAACCGTCATGACTGCGCGCGCGGTTTTGTCCGCTATGACACGATTGCCCGGTCTGTCGAACGCCGCCAGTTCGTTCCGTCGGAAAATGCCAGTACTCCGCCGCCGGTTTCATCAGTCACGAATATGATTGAACCGGCTCCATTTGCCGATGCAGAGGGGACTCCGGCAACAGTGTAGGATTTCACCCGGACCGGTCCATCGACATGCAGCTTTGCCGTTGGCGAGCCGGTACCGATGCCGACATTACCGCCCGGCAGAATGTCGATCCGGCTCAATGACGTTCCAGGTGTAGTTCCGGTAAAAAGCTTGATCGTGCGCGCTTCCCAATCGCCGAAGCCCATCGAGACACCGGTGACAAAGATGATACTGCCGCGCGCCAGTCCCGTTCCGGCATCAGCGCCGCGCTGAAGGCTGAACCGTACCTGCGCAGCAGCGTTGGTGGACGTGTTGCGGATCACCGCGCTCTGATCCGCCGCGTCATTGCTGTATTCTCCGTGGATCACGCATTCCGGACTGGTCGTGCCGAAACCGACGCGACCAGTGCTCTTGTCGATGAATAACGCCTCCCTCCATGACGATCCGTCCGCGCTCACCTTGACGTGCCAGTTGTCGTCGCCGGTCAGCCCGAATTCGGCTCGTCCCGAAAAGCTGGTCTGAAACAGGACCGATGCGGTGTCGCCCGCGGCATTCTTGTTGATCTTCAATTGATGGCCATTGCCATCGTGATTGAGCAGCGTTGCCGGCGCATTCGCCGCTATCCGGTTGGTTGCATCGGCGGCAGCGCCATTGATGCTGACCGTATTGAACTCACCGATCGAACCGCCGGCGACGGTCCAACTGCTTCCGTCCCATGCCGCCATGACGTCTTCATCCGAAACCCAGGCCATCCATCCTTCCAGTGGCGGATAGAAGAACCATGAACCGTCCTGAAACGCCGCAACCGTATTTTCCCGGCCCTGCCAGTCACCGGTCGGGTTTTCCGCAACCAGATATCGTTCACCGTCGACCGGGCTGGAAGGCGGTGTTGCTACCGTCCGGCTCAAAACCGAAAGCTGGAGCAATGCGTCCAGTTCACGGATTGCTTCATTGTGGGTGACATGTTTTTGCGCCTGAGAAGGCATGATGTAGGGGAGATTGAGGTTGGGTGTCGTGTCCACGATTGCAGCTCCGGTGTACTGATTTCCGGGCAATTATGGGAGCTGCGGCTGATGCGTGGATGAAAGGAAACCGCCTGGTGCAGGAAATCCGGTAGGCAAGCGCGTCAGCTGGACATCTTGTACATGCGGTAATTGATCACCAGCAGCAAACCGGCATACACCACCGAAGAGGCGGCAAATGCATAACCGGCGGCCATGATGCCGTGTGCCGGCACCAGCAGTATGAACAGTGAAAAGAGTACGACGACCTGGGCGGCTTTCGGCAGCACGAAACGGCCTGCATCCATGGTGGCAAGGCCCGCAGCCTGCAATATCCGGGTGCACTGGGTCAGTGTGTAGCCCGCCAGAAGATACGGCAGCAAAGGTGCACCGGAAACAAAATGATCCGACAGCAGAAACCGGATCAGCGGCACAGACACGATCGGTATCAAAAGGCTCACCGCCAGTAGCGGAACGGCCACTACGGCAAAACTGGCGAGCATTACCCTGATCGCCTTTTTCGATATTATCGTGTCGGAGAGCTCCGTTTTATCCTCGAAAAACAACGGATAGAAAAACTGCTCAACCAGGTTTGTCGCCAATACGGGGCCGGCTTTGGCCAGTTGCTGGAGGGCAACGAGAATACCCAGTTCGGCAAGTGGAACGAACTGGGCAAAGACCAGCTTGTCAAAGTCCAAAACGAGCAGCTCAAGCACCGTCAGGTAACCGAATGCCGACAGATAGCGTGAAGCTTGCGGCCAGTACCGGTTTGTCCGGTCTTGCAAATGGCCTGAAAAAAACTGCGCAAGCGACACGATGCCCTGCGATTTCAGGGCTGTAAACTGAACAGCAGCGGCAATCAGGAGTGCGATGGCATACCCTGCCAGTGCACCCGTCGCCTGCAACGCTCCCCATCCAATGAATGGCAATGCGAAAATGCCGCGACCAAATGCGGTAAATATCTGTCCGGCCGCCACCAGCCTGCGTTGCCGCAGGGCTGCAAGCTGGCTCGAATTGATGACACTGATGCCCAGGAGAATGGCAACTGCAGAACCAACAACCGTTACCAACAGACCATATTCGGGGAACACGAAAAGAGTCAGTATCATTACGGCAACGACCATCAAGGCGCGCCGGCGGAAAAACATCCCGAGCAAATTCGAAAAGTGAATGCTTTCGCCTTTTTCCCTGGCTGTAACCGTAAAGCGCAGTGCTGCCTGTGACAGCGGTGAAAAGAAAATTCGGCTGATACCGCCTGCAAAGGCAACAACCAGGCCAAACAGCCCGAACTGATCCAGGCTGAGATGGGTCGCGATTATTTTCAATGTGACGAACAGACCGGCAACCGAAAGTGTATTGCCCAGCGTGACGATAAGAAACTCGCCGGCAAAACGGTGTCGAAAATATCGCTGCAAACCAGGAATCATGCCAGGCACCTGTTGAAGGTTTATAATTAGGGGCATTCGCACCCAATTGGAATCGCCCCGTGCCGCAAATTGCGCTATCACCATCCAAGGGGATTCGAACGGGCGTTGCCCACCTGAAAGTATGAGATATTAATTATGCGCCGGCCCATCATTGCGCTGCAATTATTGTCATATTTCGTCTTTTTTATCGTAATCAGGGTCGTATTGGAAATAGAATCCAACTGGTATTTTGATATTACCGCCGGTATATTGTTTATTATATCTTTAACGGCAGTTTTCTATAAAAAAAATATTCTTTTATTTTATTTGAATATGCTAATTTTTACCTATCTGTTCGCGTATTTTCTGCAATTCAAGATTGGCGCCAGTTTCCTGACTCGACCGCATCTCAAGAATGAATTCGGCCTCGCGGCGGCGGCGGTCATCATCACTCATGTCTCATTTCTTTTTCCTGCCTATATGCTGGCGGCAAGGAGAACTCTACGTGAGCTGACCGCGCCATTTCCACCAAACCGAAGAATGATGCAAATCGGGCTTGTCTGTGTTGCAACGATCCTCGTTGCCTTCATCGCCTATTTTGGCTGGAATTCACTCGTCGGATCGCGTGTCGAAAATCAGGCTGCATTTGCCGGCAGACCCGGTTATGAGGTGTTCCTGCTCTACGCCATAAAGGCGTTGCCCTACTTTCTGCTGCTTGCGATGATCGACTACATGCTGGCCGCGGGCAGGAGACCGGCCTTTGTTGCTGTAATTGCCGCTGTTGCACTTTTTGCCATCTATTTTTCAAACCCGTCAAACACCCCGCGCTTCATTTGTCTTGGTGCGATGGGTGTAATCCTGGTCTACGCGATTACCCGCGGCAGATACCTCTCGCTATCGATGTTTGTCGCCGCAACGCCCTACATTTTTCCGGTTCTTTTACCGGTAACGTCACTAATGCGGCGGCCGGATTACGATTTTACAGTAGAGAACTGGGCGCAGAGTTTTTCCTCACTCGAGTTCTCGGCAATCCAGCTTTTTGTTGATGGACTCGAAACAATCAGGAACACCACCTGCTGCGGAAACAAGGTCTTGTCCGCAATATTCATCCTGATTCCGCGCGGATTGTGGCCGGCAAAATCCACCGGAACCGGTGTCGAGCTTGCCGAAGCCAATTTCTATGTATTGACCAATGTGGCTGTCCCGTCCTTTTTCGATTTTTACGCGGACTACGGCTTTTTTGGACTGGCGATCCTCAGCCTTGGCATGGGATATCTGCTCGGACGATGTGAATTGCCTGGAGGCGTGCGCATATCATTCTACAACCGCAACGCCATGTATTCCGTGATGATATTCTGCCTGGTCCCGATCCTGGTACGCGGTGACCTGAGCACGTTCTTCGTCAGTTTCTATGCGTTTGCCGTCGCCTACGAGGCCGTTCGTTTTCTGACATCGGGGCGGTTGGTTTCGATTTCCCGTATCTCTCAAAGCTCATATCCGAGCGCCACCATTCCCTCGCCACAATGACGCAACAAGCGGTCGAAAGCATCTTCACTGAAGTGGTTTCTCCATCCGCCGACAGATCCCTCGCGGACAAATCCGATCTCCGCACCAGGTGTGCCGTTACGCAAAGCTTCCGATGTTTTTTTGGCGTGCGTGAAATCATGACGGTCGGCAATCGCGGTTGCCGTTTGATCGGAGATCCGTTTGCCGGCAAGCTGCCAAACGACGCGTTGCAGCTCTTTGGCCGTGTTTAGCCGCATATCCTCATAGCGGGTTGTGACAGCGCTGCTGTTTACGGCCCAATGACTGGCAAATCTCGCCCAGGTAAAGCGCGGACTCGGTGGCCTCGTGCACATCAGGTCGACAAATCGTGCGAGATTGGCGCGAATGTCGTTGTAATCGGCAAATGGAAGACGGCGGCGCATGTCGGACACGAATGGCCCGTTGCCCAACTCATTGACGAAAAAGCAGTGGTAATAAAACGACACCATCACATCGCGTGGATCGCGCCAGACAACCACCACATTTCTCAGGAAATACGGGTGCAGGAAATGGCCATGACAGATGCATTTCCCGATGCCAAGAGGGCGATGGCGCGGAAATGGCAGGTCAAGTGCGTCTGCCAACATCAGTCCAATCCATGTGCCGCCGGACTTCGGATATTCATTGACGATAAAATAGGGCGCAATACCTGAAAACAGGCGCGGAAACATCTTCCGGTTTATGA
The DNA here is from genome assembly GCA_024645155.1 of Phyllobacteriaceae bacterium. Lineage (GTDB taxonomy): Bacteria > Pseudomonadota > Alphaproteobacteria > Rhizobiales > Rhizobiaceae > JAHEGF01. The sequence goes on from JAHEGF010000007.1 coordinate 26,093, forward strand.
CCGTCAACTTGCCTGAAATTGTGTTGGTCACTTAGCCCCGCCATCAAGGCCGCCAAGGACCGGTATTGCTATCAATTCGGCCATTTCAATCCGTCTCGGCGGCTTCGATTGCAGCCCATCTGTTCGACAGGCCGGCAGTTCCCATGATCAGCCGGACCACGCGTTGCGACGTGTCCGTGATGCGGTAATCGGCCGGAATATCCGGTCGCACGCCGGATTCCCAGGCGCTGGCCACCGTTTTTGCGGTGAGAATGATATTTGCCCGGTCAATACCGGTTAGCGCAATACTGCCGGTATCAATGGCTTCGGGACGCTCCATTGCATTTCGCACGGTAACTGCCGGAAAACCCAGGATAGAGGCTTCTTCGGAAATCGTACCGCTATCCGATAGCACGCAATATGCGCTTTTCTGCAGCCGGTTATAGTCGAAAAAGCCGAACGGTTTGGCGAGCGTAATGTGTTTGTCGAGACCGTCTGTCAGTTTCCGCTCTTCAATTCTCGCACGGGTTCGCGGATGGGCCGACATGATTACCGGCATGTCCAGCTGCCCGGCAAGTGTACCTATGGCTGCAAGAATTTCATCGAGGTTGCGGCTGCTTTCGACGTTTTCCTGACGATGAATGCTGACTGTCAGATACCGTCGAGGTTCCAGGGAAAGCCGGCGCAGGACATCCGATTTTTCGATGGAGTTACGATGGCGTTCAAGCACTTCGCGCATCGGCGAACCGGTCAGATGAATACGCCGGTGCGGCAGTCCTTCCGCCAGCAGGTGGCGCCGGGCATGTTCGGTGTAGACCAGATTGAAATCGGCGATGTGATCGACAATCCGGCGGTTGATTTCTTCCGGCACGTTGAAATCAAAACAGCGGTTTCCGGCCTCCATGTGGTAAATCGGGATATGCAGTCGCTTGGCGACTATCGCCGAAAGCGCACTGTCGGTATCCCCCAGGATCAATACCGCGTCCGGCCTATGCTCGAGCAGTACTCTTTCAGCACCCTTGATCAGGTTGCCGCAGGTTTCGCCAAAGGATTTGCCCGCTGCCGCCATAAGGTGGTCGGGCTGGCGAATTTCGAGCTCCTTGAAAAACACCTCATTGAGCTCGTAGTCGTAGTTCTGACCGGTATGAACCAGGATATGATCGATCCCGTCGGTACTTTCGAGAAGCCGGACAACCTCGCTCAGGCGGATGATTTCCGGACGTGTCCCCAGTATCGTCATGACTTTCATAGTGGTTGTCCGATTTCGATGGTCCGGGGACTCACAGGTTCAAAATAGGTGTCCGGATTGCGGGGGTCAAAGATTTCATTTGCCCAAAACTGTGTCAGCAATGGCCCGCTGCCGACATTCGTGATGCTGTGTGTATGTAGCGTCGGCATGTCGATGTAGCACGGCTTGTCCCCACTCACGACAAAGGTTTCAACACCGGAATACCCGATACGGCGAATGCTGATTTCCGCTTTTCCCGCCACCACGAAAAAGCGTTCGAACTTGTGCCGGTGAAAATGATTGCCGCGTGTATGACCGGGGTTTGTCTCGGAGACGAATGTCTGTCCGCCGTTTATTCCGCGCACAGTTTCAGCAAGCCAGCCCCGCTCATCGGTATGGCGCTCGACATATTGCGGGAAGTGTTGCGGGTAAAGGTAGGAACGATAGGTATTGAACAGGTCGAGATCGACCGGGTCACGCAGGTCCGGAATGACGTGATCACCGTACTGGCTCGCAAGCATCTCCAGCCGTTGCGCCATCGTGCTGACACGCATCACGGTGCCCGCGATGCGGTGGCTGGCGCATTTCGTTGTGCTACGTGCCGTCCGTGCAAGGCGCAGAACTTCTTCGCATACTCTTTGCGCATGGACCGGCTCGATTTCGCCGTCATTTTCAACCGACAATTTCTGACCGTTGGCAAGCCGATGACAGAATGTCGAGACCACGGAATTGTAGTCTGGCCGTCCGTGCTCGCCGAATATGTGTGGGAGGATCAGATCAATGAACGGAAACCCCTTTTTCTCACAAAACGTGTGCAGGATTTCACTTGCTGCCTTCTTGGACTGACCATACGTGCTGCCGTTTCCAGCCTGGATGGATGAAGAATGCACAATGACCGGCAACACCGGTTTGGCGATGCCCGTTATTGCCGGTGCATCGTCCAGGGCGCGGGCAAGCGCCTGCGCCAGCGCCGGATTGACGGTCGCAACCTCTTCATCGCTGCCGCGATTGACCGCCGCGAAATGAAAGATGATATCGGTGTCGTGTAATGCCGCGGCAAGCTGCGTTGAATTGTCAAAAACCGTTCGGTCGATCGCAGTCGTAGCCGTGTCCGGCAATGAGGCCAGATAGGCGAGCATGTGCCAGCCAAGGAAGCCGCGGGATCCGGTAACAGCAATTTTGAGTGTCATCACACGCATTTCCCGGATTGTCCCGGAACGGTCAAATCATAGTCCGGCTGCAGCTTGATTACATTGCCCATGACCATTCTCAAACCACCGGTTGGCTGCGAAACAGGTAGGCAAATGTGCTGATCAGGATTTTCAGATCCGTCAAAAATCCGATATCCTGCGCATAATCGCCATCATACCGGCATTTTTCCTCCGAACCCATTCCGTCATAACCATTGATCTGCGCCAGACCGGTAATGCCCGGCTTCAATCTGATCGAGCCATTTTTCATGCGGAAGGCGATAACGTCGGTTTGCGTCGTCAGGCTCGGGCGCGGGCCGATCAGCGCCATATCTCCGCGCAGCACGTTTATCAGTTGTGGAAGTTCGTCAAGGTTTGTTCTGCGAATGAACTTGCCTATGCGTGTCGGCTGCAATTGGCGTGCATCCGCGGAGGCCAGTTGCGGCGTGTCCTGCGGCATGGAGCGGAACTTGTAGATCTGGAAGGGTACGTTGTTCGCGCCGGTTCGTTGCTGGCCAAACAGTACCGGCCCCCTGTCTTCCAGGAAAATAAGCAACGCAACCAGGCACAGGAACGGCGACAACACTGCAAGGATAATCACGGAAATCACGCGGTCGGCAACA
>JAHEGF010000387.1 GCA_024645155.1 Phyllobacteriaceae bacterium
TTCGGGGGGGGCGTCTAATTCATCAACGGGGTCAGGTTCGTTAAAATAATCATCGTACCCTCCCCCACCACAGCCAAACGCGCCAAACAAGATCAATAATCCGTAAATCATATGAGTGATCCTTTGGGGAGACCGTTTCGAAGACACATTCCCTGCTCACATTCCCTGCTCAGTAATTCTCTAATGGGTGAAATATTACTTGCTATATCCAATTTACAATTTTTTCACTGCTAAAGCAAGACCCAAAATTCCTAAGGCCACAAGCAGCTATCCAATCTCGGACGAGCGTTGGGACAGGAATAGCTTTTATTTTATTGAGCGGATGCCAGCGAACTTAGCGGTGGAAAATTGGCTTTAATGCAGGGTAAAGCTGCCGATAAGCAGGATAGATGTGCTGGTAGGTTGCCTGATCTTGTCCCGGCAGGGTGCTGCCGGTAATCGAGATGACCTGCTGGCAGGCTTGCTGCACACTTAAAAAGCAGCCTGCGCCGGTGGCTGCCAGCAAGGCCGCCCCATACGCGGCGCCCTCCGAAGTATTGACCGTGACCAATTCCACGCCCAATACATCCGCCAGTATCTGGCGCCAGACCGGGCTGCGCGTCCCTCCGCCGGAGATGCGCACCTGGTTAATGGAGTCCAACCCGGTCGCTAGTATCAGTTCAAAGCTGTCGCGCAGGCCAAACGCCACCCCTTCTAAAACTGCCCGGGTCAGGTGCTGGCGGGTATGCCGGACGGTTAACCCCACAAAGGCCCCCTTTGCCAGCGGATCGGGGTGCGGGGTGCGCTCGCCGGTCAGGTAAGGGAGAAAATACAAGCCCTCGCTGCCGGCGGAAATTTCTGCCGCCCGATCCGCCAATTGGCCAAAATCCTCACCTGGGGCCAGCGTGTCGCGGAACCAGCGGTAGCTTCCCGCGGCGGAAAGCATCACTCCCATCAGGTGCCATTTGCCGGGCACCGCATGGCAGAAGGCATGTAAGCGCCCCTCTGGTTCGATCAATGGCACATCTGTGGCGGCAAACACAACCCCCGAGGTGCCCAATGTCAGGGAAACCACCCCAGGGGCAACAGCCCCCATCCCCACCGCACCTGCCGCCTGGTCGCCGCCACCGCCCACAACCGGAGTCCCAGCGGCCAGCCCGGTAGCTTCGGCAGCCGCATGCGTAATCATCCCGGTAACCTCGGTCCCTTCAAAACTCCGGGGCAGCCAGGCCGGGTCTATCCCCAGCGCATCAATCACCTCCAGAGACCAATCGCGCTCTTTTAAATCAAAGAGCAGCGTGCCTGCGGCCCCAGCCTTATCCGTGGCATACCCTGCGGTCAGCCGGTAGCGGAGGTAATCTTTGGGCAGCAAAATCTGCCTGACGCGCCGGTAAAGTTCTGGCTGGTGTTCCTTCATCCACATAATTTTGGGGGCAGTAAAGCCGGCCAGAGCGTCGTTGCCGGTAATCGAGAGCAATCTGTCTTTGCCAATCTTCTGCCGGATCTGGTCGCACTGCGGGTCGGTACGCTGGTCGTTCCACAGAATGGCCTTACGCAGCACCTTGCCATCCTGGTCCAAAGCGACCATACCATGCATCTGCCCGGTCAGGCCGAGCGCTTTGATCTGGGCAGGGGGCACCCGGGTTTCAGCCAGCAGCTTGCGCACACTTTGTATGGTGGCCATCCACCACAATTCTGGCGATTGCTCACTCCAAAGTGGCTGGGGGGTTTCGTATTCATATGCCGAAGAAGCCACCGCCACAACCTGTCCATCTTCATCCATCAGGAGGGTTTTGGTGGCCGTCGTGGAAGTATCAATCCCCAGGAAATAGCTCATGGGGCAATCCCCGTATAGCTGGCGGCGATTTGGTTCAGGCGTAAATCTTTGGCAAGTCGGGCGGTCCCAGCCTGGGTGGCCGAATATTGAATATTTTCGTACACCTTCCAGACCTCCAGGTGGTCCACGGATTCACCCGGGCGTAAAACTGTCTTTCGCCCCAGGGATTCCAGCTCCAGGAACTGATCATTGCAGTAACACTGGCTGGAAGCATTCAGATCGTAGTACAAGGCGGCCGGGGTGTAACGGGCAAATTTGACAAACAATACCCCCTCCCAAAAATAGGCCATCCAGCCATCGGGGTTTGGGCAGCCCACTTTTACGGCATCCCTTTTACGCTGGGCTGTGACCAAAACAAAGTCGTTCCCCCAATCAATCAGATCATCGGAAAGGTTGGTATACGGCCAAAGCACCAAAGCCCGGTTGGGCTGTTTATCGGTCGTACCCGGGATTCGCCTGGGCTGGGGCAGAATGGCGACTCCCCCGGGCTTGAGCATGGTGATCGCCCACGGGGCACACACCACATTTTTATCTCCCAGGTTTTTCAGGGTGTGCCCAACCCGGACCGCGCCATCGGTTAAAAACTGGAGGGAAATTTCTTTCTGAATCCCGGAGCCTTTTTCTTTCGGTTGGGTCATCCGGATGGCATCCCGATCCTCTACAATCGCCACCGGCTGGTCATCCGGCAGATAGGTTACTTCGGGAATTTCTGGCGCATACCACAACCGGTGCCCGCCGTATAAGTGAAAGGTCTCGCCATTCGGGTTTTCCAGGGTAAAGTCGGGCAGTTCGGCAAAGATATTCTGTTCGCCATTCACCCGCAGG
>JAHEGF010000388.1 GCA_024645155.1 Phyllobacteriaceae bacterium
TATGAGCCCGACTACAAAGAGAAAGCGCTGGAACAGGGCTGTGCCGGCCGCCGCATCCATTCCGAGGAACCTTCCCATAAGGTTCGCCGTTACGGTGATGAGCGGCAGAACGATGAGAAGCCACTGGGCGGCATACAGAAGGTTCCTTGCCGCAGGGGGTTTCTGTTCCAGGGTGTAACGAAGTTCCTTCATGCGGTAATTGTCCATTAAGGGCACATCTTCCGTCAACCTCAAAGCCTGTGATTACACCTTTTGACATAAATCGCCCGACAGCTCCTGACCTTTAAACGTCCTGCTGGTATAATTGTCCCCTGAAATACGGGGAATAGTGCAGCCCCAGGCGGCACCCGTTGACAGTATAAGCATATATCAATATAGTGTTGCAGCTGGTTCTGGAGAAAACTGGCCAGAATGTGCACTGCAAAGGAGGCGCAATGACACATAAAATATCCAGAAGGGTTTTTTTCAAAAAAGTGGGGGCGGCCGCTGCTGCAGGGAGCGCAGCGGGGATCGCGCTGGCGAACACCGCCCTGGCCTCGGCATCCGGAGAGCAGGTGGGGATAGTAGTGGATCTGACCAGATGCGACGGTTGCGCAGACGTTGAGGAACCTCGGTGCGTAACGGCCTGCCAGAACCAGAACGCGGACCGCTACCCTGAACCGCGGGATGAGGATATATCCGACTACTGGCCCCAGACGAAACACGAAGACTGGCGGTCCAGGCGCGGTATCAGAACGACTCTCACGCCCTACAACTGGACCTACCTGCAGAAAGTGGAAGTCCAGCACGAGGGTGTCGTCCACTCCCTGAACATCCAGAGGCGCTGCATGCACTGCGACACCCCCACCTGCGCTGCTGTCTGCCCTTTCGGTGCCATCGAAAAGGACAGCAGGGGAGCTGTTTCCATCCACGAGGTGGGGTGCATGGGCGGCGCCAAGTGCCGGACGGTTTGCCCTTGGGGTATCCCCCAGAGACAGGCAGGGGTGGGCATCTACCTCAAGCTCCTCCCCAAGCTGGCTGGCGGCGGCGTGATGTACAAATGCGATCTCTGCGCCGGGCGGCTGTCCGGTGGACAGGTCCCCGCCTGTGTCCAGGCGTGCGTGAGCAGGCCCGGCCGTGCGGCGCCCCTGACCTACGGTCCCCGGAAGGAGATGCTCAGCCTGGCTCGCATCAGGGCCAGGGAGATAGGGGGCCACGTCTACGGTGACGATGAGAACGGGGGAACAGGCACCTTCTACGTTTCGCCGGTTCCCTTCGAAAAGGTGGAGGCATCCCTCAGAAAAAGGGACAAGGAGCGGTTTTTCTTTCCCAAAGATCCCAACCCCATGAAGGAGGCTAACCTGTGGGCCGAAGCCACCCTCGTGGCACCCGTAGCTGCTGTGGCCGGAGCCGTCATGGCCGGGGCAAGGGCCCTGAAGATCGGAGGGGAGAAAGGGCGCAGCGAGGCTCCGCCCCCTGTCATGGAGATTAAGGATCGGGATCAGGAGGTGGAGAGATGAAACGCGAGATACACGAAACCGACATGATCCATGAAAGCGAAGGGATCGTAGTCCGTCACAGCTTCCTCGTGATGATCCAGCATTGGCTGGTAGCCCTTTCAGGACTTGTCCTTCTGTTTTCCGGGTTCGGCCAGCTTCCGGTCTACAAGAGATACATGCTCAGCGAACTTCCCGGGTTGGGCTGGGCATCGGACTTTATCCTTCAGTTCAAGATCCACATGGCGGCGGCGGCCGTCTTCACCTTCGCAGGCATATTCCACCTGGTGTACCATTACATTGAAGGGGGACGCTCGATCATGCCCCTGAAAGGGGACGTGCGCGAATCCATCCACATAATTAAAGCCATGGTCAGGGGTGAAAAGGAGCCGCCCCACGGCAAGTTCCTGGCCGAACAAAGGCTGGCCTACGCCCTCATCGGGTTTTCCATCGTCCTGCTCATCGTCACGGGAATGTTCAAGTTCGCAGACAACCTTCCCGGCGTGACAGTTCCCTACTGGGCCGTGTTCTGGAACACGACCCTCCACAACATTGGAACCGTCATCTTTCTTCTGGCCTTTCTGGCCCACATCGGAGCGTTCATTGTGAAAGCGAACTGGCCCCTGTTTTCTTCCATGTTCACCGGCAAGGTGAACCTGGATTACGCCAGCGAAAGACATCCCCTCTGGGTGGATGAGATCCGCCGGGGCCGGGCGACGAGGAACAGGATGATGGCTGAATGCGTGGTCCGCCTCTTCGCGGGAACAATGGTGGGAACAGGGGTCATCATGGGTGCCCTGCTCCACCCCGGGTGGTACCTTCTTCCGGCGCTGATAGCCGCGAACCTCATCCAGTCGGCTTTCACAAGATGGTGCCCGCTGGAGAACATGCTGGTCAAAATGGGCTATCCGAGAGGCAAGGATTTTGTCTGGAAGTATTACGATCAGAAGTAGGGAAAAGCCGGTTGGGAAGGTGAAGGGTGAATTGTTGACAAAAAAGGGCCGCCGGTGCGGCTCTTTTTTTGCCTCCCGGTGCGGGATCATCCTGCCTTACCGGGTGCCGGGTACTGGGTACTGGGTACTGCCTTTATTAACGGTAAACCCTCACCTCCCCCTCTCTCACTTTTCTCTCCAGGTAGCGTTTGACAGCCACCTTGA
>JAHEGF010000389.1 GCA_024645155.1 Phyllobacteriaceae bacterium
CGGGGCGAGCAAGGCAACATAGCTGGCTTCACGCTGCACGGGCATGCGGGCGTTGAGCTCATCGGTGCCGACAGTGATACCACTGACGGTCGAGGTCACGTCGACCAACGGGGCTTCGCCGGTGACTTCGATAACGTCGGTGATCGCACCAAGGGCCATGGTGAGGTCGACGTGCTGGGTTCCACCAAGCACGACCCGAGCCTGTCCCTTGTGGGTCTGAAATCCGTCAAGGGTTGCTGTCATGTTGTACGTTCCCGGCGGCAAAGCCGCGAAACGGAATTGACCGCCAGCATCGGTGATGGACGTGCGGTCCAAACCGGTCTGACTGTTTTCAATCGTAATTGTCACGCCGGGAAGCGCTGCACCGTCGGGATCAACAACTGATCCACGAATTTCACCGGTGGTTTCCTGGGCGTATGCCGCACCGGCGATCAGTGCGGCAAACATAAAGACGAAAATCACTTTTCTCATTCGAACCTCCTGTTTCCTCGTTAAAAGATATCAAGCTAACAACACTCGAACACGATGCCCCCACTCGCCTGGCCCTGCCCTCCCCTCAACGGTGCCCAGCCGTCAAAAGAACAACTGGGCCAGTGAAGCGATGACACCCTGTTCGTACTACCGGAATCAACCGGTTGTAATTCCCGGAGGATACCACAGCTGTTATAAGCAACCAGCGTGCCAATCCAAAGGGGTTACCGAAAGCCCAATCGACAATTGTGTTTATTGACCGGGTGAGTTATTCGTCTCATTTGCCCCGCCAAAAAACCCCTTTCCCGCATGGTTTTTCTCAGACGCGGCCAACCGAAAACCGAATGGGGTCATGCAATCCACATAAAATTGCTTGGGGAACCACCCGACGCCGAGCCTTTGCAACGTCCTTTTGTCCGGATTTTCGTTCACCAAAGGCGAGAACAGACCGGAAATCCGGACATCGCGAAGAAATGGACATCAATTCGGCTCGCCTGGATGCCGCCCCTCTCCCTGGGTTACACTCTGCCGGCCCGGTCAGTTGGCGACCCGCTGATTGCCGCCCAAAGCCAGGTACGTCAGGGATCGAAAAATCTCGACCAACGCTGAAAATGGGCCGTGCAGTAGAATCGCTGGAGAGATCCAGGCCCTGGAGGTATGAATGACCCGATATTTCGCAATAATTGTGCTCGCGCTGGCGCTTACCGGACCGGGAATCCTCGCGGCCGAGGACACCGACCAAGAAACGACTCAAGACTTCACGCCGATCGGCGGCCTCAGCTTCAAGGATGAAATCGAACTTACGGTGGTCAACGTGATCGCCTATGTAACGGATAAAGCGGGCCACCCGATCACAGACCTCACGCAAGAGGATTTTCAGCTATTTCATGACGGTCAAGAAAGGCCGATCTCCCACTTTAATCTCTATACCGAAGAAGTTTTCAGCTCGCGGATCGGGGCGCAGTCATCCGCCCTCCCTGATCTCACGCCCGAACCCTCCGGGCTCTCTGATAAGCCGGATGAACAGCCGGTCTACATCGTATTGTTCATCGACCACGAGAACCTTCACCCCCTCGACCGCAACCGCGTACTTTCCCGAGCCAACGAATTTGTTCGGGAAAACCTTCATCCCCCGGTCAACATGATGGTCGCAACCTTCGAAAAATCGCTCAAGATCATTCAACCCTTTACCGATGACCGAGAATTGATGCTGCAGGCGCTTCGTGCCCAAAGGATGAAGACCGGCGGCAGAATCAGCCGCGACCAAGACCAAGCAAAGATCCTCGATATGATGCGACGCAACAAGCAAGACGGTGGCTCGGGGGCGATTAACGAAGCTCGGAACGTGTGGGGATTGATCACAGGGGCGGCTGAAGAAGAAGCCATCAATTTGTCATTCACGCTGCAGGCGCTCAGGGCGACGGTGGCAATGATGGCCGGCCTTCCCGGCAAAAAGACAGTTGTCTACATATCCAATGGCCTTCCGATGATCGCCGGAATGGAACTGGTGTACGCCTTTTCCAATACCTACAGTGACCCCTCCGTCTTAACCCAGATGAGTCGCTGGGACCAATCACGGAGCTTTGCAGCCCTGACCTCGGCGGCCAATTCACAGGGTGTCAGTTTCTACACGATCGGCGCCGGCGGCCTCAAGCACGGGTCTGTAGCCACCGCCCAATACGCAGGCCCGGAAGACAACATTGCGGTCGGCGTCGGCCAGGAAAATTTCCTCGACAGCCTGCGCTACATGGCCTCTTCAACCGGCGGCCAGGCGATCGTCAACACCAACGATTTTTCCAAGGCGTTCGACAGGATCGCTGTTGATCTATTCACATACTACTCGTTGGGCTATTCACTGAGCGTGACCGGTGGGGACAAAGTCCACAGAATCAAGATCGAACTGCCCAATCACCCGGAATACGACCTCCGATATCGGCGACGCTATGTTGAAAAGAGCCTGGAGACGCAGGTTCAAGACAAGGTCGTAACCAGCCTGCTGTTCCCGATCAAGGAAAACCCACTGGACATCACCGTCGATACCGGCATCCCCTCGCCGGCTTCCAAAGAACGCTGGACGTTACCGATCAAGATTTCGTTCCCGCTTAAACAACTGGCCCTGTTGCCCGAAGGGGACGACTATGTTGGTCGAGCG
>JAHEGF010000390.1 GCA_024645155.1 Phyllobacteriaceae bacterium
CCGCGATCCTGACGGAAATCGCATCGAAATTTACTGCTCGGACTACCAGACGGTCGACCCCGATTTGGAGCCGCTTCGCTGGGATCTGAAAGATCGCCAACGCCAGACCCTCTGGGGTGCACCGGCGCCACGATCGTGGTTTGTGGAGGGATCCGCCTTCGAGGGTGTAAAGACCCGAAAATCCAGTCTTGGTGCACAGCCAATTGTTGCTCCCTATTGAATTGAACAGGGACGGTTGATGGAACCATACTTGATAACATATAGCCAAGGTGCAGACACAAGATACGGCTGTATCGATGCGAACGGCAACATTGCAGATCTGACAATCCGCTTCGGCGCCAGGTTTCCAACACTTCTTGACGTAATTGGCGGTAATGCGCTTGACGAACTAATCGAGGTGGGTGCCGGTTTGCCTGCAGATTTTGCTGCAGGTGATGTCCGCTTCGAAGTGCCGGTGCAAGGACCTGAGAAAATAATTTGTGTCGGTGTGAATTACCCGGATCGAAACGAGGAATACAAGGACGCGGAAGCTGCCCAAGCACGCCCGTCGCTGTTCGTTCGTTTTCCACGTTCTTTTTGCGGTCACGACGTGCCTTTGACACGGCCGCATGTTTCCAAACAGTTGGACTATGAAGGCGAGGTTGCTGTCGTCATTGGCAAAAGCGGCCGGCATATCGCTGCCAACGAAGCCTTGAAACACATTGCGGCGGTGACCTTGTGCAATGACGGCAGCGTTCGCGACTGGATCCGCCATGCAAAATTTAATGTCACCCAGGGCAAGAACTTCGACGGAAGCGGTTCGATCGGGCCGTGGCTCGTGCGGTTTCGCGACGAAAGCCAGATCGCCGATATTCACCTGGCAACCCGCGTAAACGGCGAAATTAGGCAAGATGACCGGACAAGCCGGATGATCTTCGATTTTCGCTACCTCATCAGCTATATCTCGACATTTACCACCCTTGTGCCTGGCGATATCATCGTCACCGGTACACCAACCGGTGCGGGAGCGCGACTTGATCCACCGGTTTGGCTAGAACCCGGTGATGTGGTCGAGGTTGAGGCAGAGGGGATCGGTATTTTGCGCAATGGTATTGCAGACGAGGTAATGTCGTGACGCCTGACGACATCAAAGTAGCTGGTGAGACATTGTTCCGGGCCGAAGTTGAGCGCCGGCAAATCGGTCTATTATCACTGGCTTATCCGGACATGAACATGGGCGACGCCTATGCGGTGCAAGAAGCTTTCGTCGAAAAAAAACGTGCCGCCGGCGGCAAGGTCATTGGCTGGAAGATTGGACTGACTTCCAAAGCCATGCAGAATGCCTTGAATATCGATATTCCCGATAGCGGCGTACTTTTTGAGGATATGGTATTTGCCAATGGCGGTACAATTCCAAAATCTCGATTTATCCAACCGCGCGTTGAAGCCGAGATCGCCTTCGTCATGAAAAAGGACCTGAAAGGACCCGGATTAACCAAAGAGGACGTCCTTGCCGCGACTGACCACATCCTGCCGTCCCTGGAAATTCTCGATACAAGAATTGAAAGAGCGGATTCGGTTACCGGGAAAACCCGGTCGGTTCTTGATACCATCGCCGACAACGCAGCCAATGCAGGTATCGTCACAAGTGGTCAGGCGATCGATCCGGAGGCCATTGACATGCGGTGGCTTGGAGCCATTGTCAGTCGAAACGGCGAAGTTGAGGAAACCGGGCTTGGGGCAGGGGTCCTCAATCATCCGGCACTGGGCATCGTCTGGCTCACAGACCGGCTGGCAAAGTACGGTCATGGGCTGAAAGCCGGAGAAATCATTTTGTCCGGGTCGTTCATCCGTCCGTTGGAAGCGCCGCCAGGTTCGGAAATAAGTGCGGATTTCGGATCTTTCGGTTCGGTAAGTTGCAAATTCTTGTAATGGGCTGTTTTGCGATCAGCACAAGTGACGGGGTACAGGTCTAATGGCCAACAGAACCACCGGGCAGGGCATCTGTGATGCATTGATCGCACATGGGGTGGATACAATATTCGGCATTCCCGGTGCCCATATGTACGATTTCAACGACGCGCTGCATGAAGCTAGAAACTCCATCCGCATGGTTCATACGCGTCATGAACAGGGTGCTGGATACATGGCCTATGGCTACGCCAAGTCGACCGGCAGGCCGGGGGTTTTTTCCGTTGTGCCAGGTCCGGGCGTACTCAATTCCGGCGCTGCCTTGTGCACGGCATATGGAGCCAATTCACCGGTTTTGTGTGTTACCGGCAATATCATGTCGCATCTTATTGGGCAAGGCCGCGGCCAGTTGCACGAACTGCCGGACCAGTTGGCGACCTTGCGGGGTATGACAAAATGGGCCAACCGCATCGACCATCCATCACAGACTTCGGCGCTCATGTCTGAAGCCTTCAGGACGATGCGCTCAGGCAGGCCGGGTCCGGTAGCAATTGAAGCGCCATGGGATGTTTTCGGCATGGCCGGCCCCGAAATTTCGGCAACCGTCCAATCGATCGAAACGCCTCCTGTCAACAGCGACCGGATCGCAGAAGCGGCCCGTCTTGTCGCCCTGGCAAAGAATCCTCTTATCATGGTTGGTGGCGGAGCTTGCGATGCAGTTGATGAAGTAA
>JAHEGF010000143.1 GCA_024645155.1 Phyllobacteriaceae bacterium
CGACGGCATCTGCGAAACCCGGATCGGCCACCCAGTGCAGGCTGTAGGTTCTGCACGGCATATAGCCCCTGGCCAGCTTGTGCTGACCCTGAGCGCCGGCCTCCACCCGATCCAAGCCTCGCGCAATGGCCAGGTCGATAGCCTGGTAGTAACACAGTTCGAAGTGCAGGCAGTTGTGATGTTCGATGCAGCCCCAGTAGCGACCGAACAGCGTGTTCCGCCCGACAAAGTTCAGTGCGCCCGCAACGTACCGGCCCTCGCGATTGGCCAGAACGAGGGCCATGTCATCGCGCAGCCGCTCGTGGGCCAGATCGAAAAAAGCACGCGTCAGGTATGGCGTTCCCCATTTCCGTGATCCGGTGTCCTGGTAGAATATCCAGAAAGCATCCCAATGCTCCGGTTGCAACTGGTCACCCGTCAATGTTTCGATGCTTCCCCCGAATGCATTGGCCTGCTCGCGCTCTTTCCTGATGTTCTTGCGCTTGCGAGAGGACAGGCTTGCCAGAAAGCCATCAAAATTCCTGTAGCCGTCGTTCTGCCAGTGAAACTGTTGCGTATAGCGGGGCAAAAGTCCCATCGCTGCCCCGGCTTCGACCTCGTCACGAGTACAAAAGGTAATGTGAACCGAGGAGATCCGATTGTCTCCTGCAAGCTGAACAGCGCCCTGCACCAGCGCTGACTGGCCAACCGTCTCATAACCAGGGCGCACCAGAAATCTGCGGCCCGTGGCAGGTGTATGGGGCACGGCGATCTGCAGTTTTGGATAGTAGCGCCCCCCGGCCCTTTCATAGGCGTGCGCCCAGTTGTGATCAAAGATGTACTCACCCTGGCTGTGCAACTTGGCATACATCGGGGCACAGCCAATCAGCAGACCGTCCAGATAGGCCGCAAGGTACTGGGGTTTCCACCCGGTACCGGGACCGACCGAGCCGCTGTCTTCCAGGGTTTTCAGAAATCGATGCGTGGTGAACGGGTCGATCGGGCGCTTCCCATCCCGCGCCTCGGGGCAGGCGCACGCATCCCAGTCCTCAGCACCGATCTGTGCGAGAGAACTCAGTACTCGTATCTCGATCTGTGCCTGATCCATGCCAACCTCGCGCCCTTACTAATCTGTATCCGGAACCAGGCGGATCAAGATGGCAGCTCGGCCAGATACCCTTCGAAGGTGACGTTGTCGGCCCAGCGGCGGGCTTTTGCCTCCGCCTTTTTCGAGCGAACGGTCCAGCAGAGAACAGGAACACCATTGGACCGTAAGGCCTGCACGCGCGGTCGCTTCAAATCTGTCGCCTTATGGCTGATGAACTGGGCGCCACACCAATCGAAATCCAGAATTTCCCGAAGTCTTTTGCAGGTTTTCAACGGGAGGTTCCATTCGACAGGATTATACGGGTCAGTGACGAGCCCGCGAGACAACTTTGGCGCAAGACGCGCCATTTCCGCAACGCTGTTTGGATTGAAAGACATGACCGCGACCGGACCATCGTAGGCATCCAAAACCGCCGCCGTGGCAGCTTCCAATGACCCCACATTCGGCCCCATGGCGCGATCCTCGTCCTTCATGTCGAGCAGCAAAGGTACCCTGCCGGACACGAGTTGAAGGATGTCCCCGAGAGTCGGGATTGTTTCACCGTTGCCAAACTTCAGCGGCACCGCCGCCGCCTGCGTTGCGGTTATGCCCCGGACAGATCCTTTCGCCGCTGTCAGTCGATCCAGATCATAGTCATGAAACACCACCGCCTGGTTGTCAGCTGTCAACTGCAGGTCGACCTCGATTCCATAGCCGGCAGCCACCGCAGCGACCACCGCGGCGCGGCTGTTTTCCGGTCGTCCATCGGTCACATCGTGCAGGGCGCGGTGCGCGATCGGCGCGCGCAGGAAAGCCGCGTGCAGGCCGCCGCTCATCGAACCTGAAAAATCCCTTCGATCTCGACGGCAACCCCAAGCGGCAAGGTCGCTCCAACCGCTGAGCGCGAATGACGCCCGGCGTCGCCCAGAACCTCGACCAAGAAATCCGACGCACCATTCACCACCTTGGGCTGGTCAGTGAAGTCGGCTGTGGAATTCACGAAGCCTGTCAGTTTGACCACGCGCACCAACCGGTCAAGATCACCGCCACATGCCGCCTTGACCTGCGCCAGAAGCGAAATCGCACAGGACTTGGCCGCAGCTGCGCCCTCTTCAATCGACATTGTGTCACCCAGTTTTCCGGTGATGAGTCCGTCCGGTCCGGAGGAAATCTGCCCGGATACATAGACGATATCGCCAACCTGCACTGTGGGTACGTAGTTGGCGGCCGGAGCCGGCGCATTCGGTAGGGTGACGCCAAGCTCCGCCAGTTTCTTTTCAGCACTCATTGGTTTGCTCCTGTCTGGACTAAAATCTTAGTGGGCCTGTATTTCTGAATGAGGGTCGAGTCGCAAATCATCCTTCTCGGAATGCTTTGGTGAAGTAATCTGACAATGGTTTCACCAGATAGGCCAGAGGCGTTCTGTCCTGTGTCCGTATGAACGCTTCGACCGGCATTCCAGGAATGAGCACAGTGCCTTCGGGAAGTTTTTCAAGTTCGCCGTCGTTAAGAACGATTTCGGCGCGATAAAAAGACACTTGACTGTTTGCGTCCTCAAAAGCGTCCGCAGAGATCTGAACCACGGTGCCGGTCAGTTCAGGGGTTCGGCGTTGGTCGAATGCGGAAAACCGCAACGTCACCGACTGACCAACAAAGGTCTTGTCGATGTGGATCGGCTCGACCCGGGCGGCAATCACCAGCGGACGGTCCTGTGGCACCAGATAAAGAACCGGTTCCGCCGCTCGGATGACGGAACGTGGCGTGTAAACCTGTAGCCCGTAGACAACGCCGGACACCGGCGCACGGATCTCCAGTCTGTCCAGTTGCTCGACAATTGACCGACGTTGTTCCGCGAGCTCGATCTCGCGATACTGGAGGTCACGCAGCCGCGTAATCGCCTCTTCCCGGCGTGCGGTACCAAGTTTCAGGATTTCGATGTCGATTTCGGTGATCCGACCCTCGGCCTGGGCCTCGTTTGCAGCCAGTTCCCCAAGTGTACCATCGAGATTGGCGGCCTCCCGTTGAAGGTTGAGCACAGTCGACGCCTGTGCGAGTCCCCGGTCCAAAAGAGATTGCTGATTTGCCAGTTCTCTTTCGATCAAATCAAGTTGACGCCGGAGCGACGCCTGCTGAGCATCAATGCCTTCGATCTGGTTCGAGATTTGGCCACGGCGCTTTTCCAGCTGCTCTATTTCTCTGTCAATCGAGTCGCGGCGGGCCAGAAACAGACGCTCCTGACCTTGAATTAGCTCGGCAACTTCCATGCGGCCGGCGGCCGCCTCTATCAGTTCCGACTCAAAAATGATGTTGGTTCGTCCATCACGTTCCGCTTCCAATCGACCGCGCCGGGCCATTAACTCGAACAGTTGACCCTCGACAACCAATAATTGTGATTTGAGCAACTGGGCATCCAGACGGATCAGGGGGGCCCCGATCTCGACGCTGTCGCCTTCATCGACAAGAATTTCGGCGACAACACCGCCGTCGGGATGCTGGACCACCTGGCGGTTGCGATCCACTTCAATGCGTCCAGGAGCAATCACCGCGCCGGCGATATTCGAAACAGCGGCCCATGTTCCGAATCCGCCGACCAGCAGCAAAAGACCGATGCACCCCAAGAGCATCGGACCTTTGGCCGACCACATCTGTTTGCTCATCGAACCGCTCCCATCGCTGCAGTCTGCGCGATTTGACGATGATTTTGCACCATCTCCTTCAGAACCGCGTCTTTGGGGCCAAACGCGGTACGCATACCGTTTTCCAGAACCAAAAGCGCGTCGCATTCCTGGATCGCGGCCGGACGGTGGGCCATGATCAGGACCGATCGTCCGTCTGCTTTCAGACCGCGGATTGCTTCGTTCAGAGCCGCTGTACCGATACTGTCGAGGTTCGAATTTGGCTCATCGAGGATCACAATCACGGGATCGTCGTAGAGCGCCCTTGCGAGGCCGACACGCTGCAACTGACCTCCTGAGAGCCGCCCGCCTCCCGCCGCAATCCGGGTATCGTAACCATCCGGAAGCTGGACAATCATGTCATGCGCGGCGGCCTTCTTGGCCGCGGCAACGACCTTGGCGCTGTCCGGTTCCTGACTGAGGCGGGCAATGTTCTGAGCAATCGTTCCTTCAAACAACTGAACCCGCTGCGGAAGGTATCCGATGTGTTGGCCGAGAACATCGGGCGCGTACTGATCAAGGCTCGCTGCGTCCAGGCGTATCGACCCGCCTGCCGAGCGCCAAACGCCTGTAAGAGCTCGGGCCAGGGTAGACTTCCCTGCCCCTGACGGGCCTATCACCCCGACAGCCTGCCCTGGGTCCACGTTAAATGAGACATTCTTTAGGGCCGCACGCTTTTCGCCTGGTGGAACAACCGTGACACCTTTCAACTCGAGACGGGCTTTCGGTTTTGGAAGCGCCGTTTTTTCGGTTTCTGGCGGCACCCGTTCCAACAGTTCCGCGAGGTTATTCCACCCTTTGGCCCCGCGTTGCACCATGGCCCACTGGCCAATTGCCAGTTCAATCGGCGCCAGCGCGCGGCCCAGCAGGATGGATGCCGCAATCATCGCACCCGCCGTCAACTGGTTCTGCAAGACCAGATATGCACCAAGACCAAGCATTGCGGACTGAAGGAATAGTCGCAGTGTCTTGCTCAAGGACGTGAACGTACCCGAGACATCGTAAGCGTCGACGCTTTTGGATAGTGATTCGTCACGCGCCGCCTTCTACCGGCTGAAAGCCGCGCTTTGCATACCCATGCTCCGGATCATCTCGGCTTCATTTCGAATTTCGTCGGACATGAGCATTGACTGATGCGCCGCGCTGTTTGCCCCGGCCAACGGCTTGCGGGAAAAGAACTGGTTCAGAAATGTGATTAGAATGAGAGTGGCACCGCCTGCGAGTGCAAGTATCCCAAGCCACGGGTGAAACAGCATTATCCCAGCCAAGAATAGCGGCGTCCAAGGGATATCAAACACCGTCATGAGGACTGGCGATGAGATCAGACGCTGCACGGCCTCTAGGTCAGCCAAACCAGTTTGCGCGGCTTCGTCACGAGCGACGACCGACCGGCGCACCATCGCGTCAAAAACCCGTCTGTCCAGCATTGACTGGAAGCGTGCGCCCGCCCGCGCCATGATCCTTCCGCGCGAATAGTCAAGAATACCCATGATCCCGTAGAGAAATGCCACCAAAAGCGACAATGCAATGAGGGTCGCTTCAGACCGGCTCCCCAGGACACGATCATAGACCTGCAGCATATAAATCGGCCCGGTAAGCATGAGAAGATTGGCGAAAAAGCTGAACAATCCCACGAACCAGAAAAGCGACCGACTCTGGCGTCGTGCGTTCACAAGTTCTTCACGTCCTGGTTTTGGCGAGTATGCGGTCATCGATTTCTGCTGCCGTCCTAGTACATTTCTGCATCGCTTTATTGCACGATCTTGCCAAGATGACAGGCAGTCTGTTTCAAATCGGTCATAAATTGATTAAGTGGTGCCAGCCGGGCGGGAGATCGCACGGACAGCGCTATCAAATCGTCGATGACCAGTTCCGGGAACACCATTGAAAACTGCCCGCATCACAGTCTCTTCCCGCCATTTAAGAGTTTCAGCTTTCATGCTCGTTGCTCTTCTTGCTGCATGCACAACTCCGGACCCGAACACGCAGTTGCCCGGTGGCGTATTTGACCCGAATGAAGAAACGAACCGACGGATCCACGCGTTCAACCTCGGGGTCGACCGGGCGCTCTTCCGACCGACGTCGGTCGGATTTGCCAAAGTTGTTCCCGACCCGATGCAGGACAGCATCAGCTATTTTGCCGACAACCTGAAGATGCCGGGTCATTTCGTAAACGCAGTATTGCAATGGGATTGGAAAACTGCCGGGCAGGCCACTGCCAGGTTCCTTATTAACTCGACGGTTGGTTTTGCTGGACTGGCAGACCCGGCAACCGAGTTCGGGCTGCCCGCAGTCGATACCGGCTTTGGTGAAACCCTTCATGTCTGGGGCTTCCCTGCCGGTGCATATGTCGAACTCCCTTTCTTTGGGCCGTCAACAGAGCGGGATACGATCGGGATCGGCGTCGATCTCTTCCTTAATCCGTGGTCCTATTTGAGTCTGCCTTCCCCGTACAACAGGTACAGCCTATATAGTGAGATCCTATCGCGCGTAAGTGATCGCGGCCGCTACTCGGCGACTGTCGACTCGATCCTCTATGGCAGCGCGGACAGTTACGCGCAGGCGCGGCTGATTTATCTCCAAAACAGACGCTTCGAACTGGAAGGCGCGGGCTCCGACTCCTATGTCGACCCGTATGAAGACCCATTCGCCGACGCAAGTTTAGACCCTTACGAGGACCCCTATGCTGAATGAGTTTTTTTCCCGCCGCAGTTTCATGGCGTCCGCTGCTGTTGCATTTAGCGTTTGCAGCTTGCCGGTCCCGGCCTTCTCTTTGACGGAAGACGGGGCTCGTGTGCTCGTCGGTCAAGTAATCGACGACATCAACGCGGTTATTGCTTCGGGCAAATCCGAAAGCGCCATGATCAAGGATTTCGAACGGATCTTTAGAATATATGCCGATGTCCCGATCATGGCACGGTACGCGTTGGGCCCGGACGTCCGCAGTGCTTCGCCCGCTCAAATCAACGCCTTCACCGACGCGTTCCAAGGATACATTTCGCGCAAATATGGGAAACGGTTTCGCGAATTCATCGGCGGCCGTATCGAGGTTACGTCAGCCCGGGAGATCCGCAGCGGATACGAAATTCGCAGCACGGCCTATCTCAGAGGTGAAGCACCATTCGAAGTGACGTTCCTCGTTTCTGACAAATCAGGCAAGAACCTCTTTTTCAACATGTTCATCGAAGGCGTGAACATGCTGCTGACGGAACGTACCGAGATCGGCGCACTTCTGGATCAGCGAAAAGGCAACCTGGACCGGCTCATCCAGGATCTAAAAGGCCTTGGTTGACCGGCTTTAGCGGGACCCACCAAAGATATCGCGCAGGATCTGGTCGAGAACGCCGCCAATTGTATCCTGGCGGGGCTTGCTTCGGGCAACGGCCGGAGGTCTTGACGGTTTTTCGGGCTGAAGGAGCGGCAATGGCTCCGGCGGTATCCCTTCGTGGACCCGCAGCATCGTTTCCCGCCAGATTTCGGCGGGAAGCCCGCCGCCGGTTACTCCGGTCAAGGGCGAATTGTCATCATACCCCATCCAGACACCAGCGACATATTTCGCGGTGAATCCAATAAACCATGCATCTCGTGCCGCCTGCGTGGTCCCGGTCTTGCCAGCGACTTGCCAACCGGGCAGCGCCGCGCGTTTTCCCGATCCTTCGCTGACAACCTTTTCCATCATCCAGATCAATTGCTGCGCCGCCTCGGTCCGGATCACCCGCTCGCCAAGTCCTCCTTCGGTTCCCATTAATGGCTCTTGCTCGCCCAGAAGGCTGAGCTCGACCAGACCGTACGGCGTAACGGACGTTCCTCCGTTCAAAATGCCAGCGTATGCGCCAGTCATTTCTATCAGCGTGCTCTCGGATGCTCCCAGGGCCAGGGCAGGTCCAAGCGCCAGATCACTTTCGATACCGAAATCGGACGCCACCTGTCGAACCAGATCACGACCGACTGTTTCAGAGACCTTGACGGCCGGAACATTGAGAGAATCACGCAAAGCGTGCGTCAGCGTGACTGTCCCGTAGTGTTTGTTGGTGTAGTTTTTGGGACACCATTCACCTGCTCCGGCGATGGTCATGCACATGGGCTCATCATCGACCGTATCGTTTGGTGAATACCCAAGTTCGAGAGCGGTTGCATAAACAAATGGCTTGAACGCAGATCCGGTTTGTCGCTTCGCCAGCGTGGCCCGGTTGAAGACCCCGGAAACTTTGGTTTTCCGTCCGCCAACCATGGCCCGAACAGCGCCGTCGGACGACATTACCACAATCGCCGCCTGCGCTTTGGACCCCTCGCGTACCTTGTTTTCGAATACCTCCCTCAGCGCCTCTTCGGCGGCGCTTTGCACCCGTTGATCGAGCGTGGTTTTGATGATCACGTCCTCTGTCGTGTTGCGAGTAAAGAACTCCGGTCCGGTGGACATGACCCAGTCCGCAAAGTAGCCACCCGCCTGCGCCGCGGCGGCATCCGAAAGCTCTGCCGGGTTTTGGCGGGCTTCGCGAGCCTGATCTGCGCTCAGATAGCCTTGGTCTTCCATCAGACCGACGATAAGGTTGGCTCTGTTCTGGGCGCGGTCCAGATCGTTTGTCGGAGCAAATCGCGATGG
>JAHEGF010000144.1 GCA_024645155.1 Phyllobacteriaceae bacterium
CAGGGGAGCATGTCGATCAATGCTTCACCACAGCAGACAATCACTGATCACAGTCCCATCTGGCGTACTGCAAGGTCACGCAGGATTTCCTCGGACCCGCCGCCGATTGCCATAACCTTGACCTCACGATAAATGCGCTCGACTGCATTGCCACGCAAATATCCGGCTCCGCCAAATATCTGCATCGCTTCACTGGCGCAGAATTCCAGGTTCTTGGTTGCAAAGACCTTGGCCTTGGCTATTTCGGCGACCGGCATGCCGCCATCGTTGATCTGCCAGCAGAGCATGTTCAGCAAGGATTCCGTTGCGTCTATACGCATCGACATGTCGGCGATCTTGTGGCGAATTACCTGGTGGCGGATCAGCGGTTTGCCAAAGGTCACGCGATCCTTTGCCCAAGCAATCGATTCTTCGAGGCAGACTTTCATCGCACCGAGCGCGCCGGCGATCAGGGCAACACGCTCAAGGTTGAAATTCTCCATGATAGCCAGAAACCCGGCATTTTCCTCGCCCATGAGGTTTTCGGCGGGTACACGGCAATTTTCCATGTAAAGCGTCGCCTGATCGGAACACCACCAACCCATTTTTCGTTCAATTGCCGTACGGCTGAAACCCGGAGTATCCGGTTCCACGAAAAACAGGGAAATGCCATCAAGCCCGGCGACGCCGGTGCGGGCGCCAATCACGAAATACTGTGCTTTCATGCCACCGGTGATGAAAGTCTTCTGACCGTTCAGCACGAAATGGTTGCCATCTTTCCTGGCAGATGTTGTCATGGCGGCGACGTCGGAGCCGCCACCGGGTTCGGTTATGGCAAGGGAAGAGCCTTTGTGTCCCGATACGATGTCCGGAAGCGCCCTGGCCTTGATATCGCTAGATGCCAGGCGCTGGATCGGTTCGATCGAAATCATGCGCCCATTCAATGCGGCCGCGACACCGCCAGCGCCGCATTTCGCAAGCTCCTCATTATAGATTGCACGCATGAAGCAATCGTCGAATCCCAACCCTCCGTAGGATTCGTCAATCGCAAAGCCCCAAACTCCGAGTGCTCCGATCATCTCATGCAATTGCCACGGGATTTCGCCGGCTTCATCCCAATCATTGACGTTTGGGGTGATTTCGGCCGCTACGAATTGCCTGATCGTGTCGCGGAATGCTGCCCGTTCCCCGGTCTCAAATGGACTCCGCATTGCTCCCCGACCTCCACCTTTCGACGCTGCCGCCGGTTACTAGTAGTCCTTCTCATAGAAAACACCGATACTCGTTTCGCCTTTGGAGTTGACGGCGCCGCGTGCTTTGACGTTGTCAGTAAGATCCAAATTGATGGTTGCTTCGGTTTCCTTGCCCGCTTCGACCCCGAGATAGACATTGTCCTTCACGTATTTTCCGGCCCGTACTGCCGAATTGCCCTCATCGTCCTGCACGACATCGAGATCGTCCAGTCCGGTCCCGCGGCGAAGGCGCTCGACAAGGGAAACGTTGCTGCCGCCGGTCAATTCCGCGGCGATTGACGCAAGCTTGGCGATCTGAACCGGCGTGAGTTCACCGATACTGCGTCCGAACACGATACGCGCGAGCACTTCGTCGTCGGGCAATCCCTGATCCGAGGAAAAGGTAATTTCAAGGTTCGATGCGCGGCCTTTCAAGCGGATATAGGCATTGACCGTGCTTGAGCGGGTTTGCGCGACAAAATCAAGGATAGGGTCCAGGTTGCCGGCCATGGTAATGGAACCTTCGGTGAGATCCAGGCGCTGCCCCAAAATCGCGAGCCTGCCGCGCCGCAGGTCAAACCTTCCGACCGGCTGAATATTCGTGACCGGTCCGGTCAGGCGTATCGATCCGCCAAGTTCAGCATCGAGACCGCGGCCGCGCACGAATATCCGGTTTGGTGCGTTGACGGCGAGATCCAGCCGCAACACGCTGGGCCGCGACGTGGGAGCTGGGGCCGGTGTCGCCTTGTTCAGGCGCGCCAACGTTGTGCTAGCCCCGCTTGAAGGCGTAACATGATCGACTTTCAGCAATGTTACATCCGAAGCAAAACTTTCAGGAACCGAAATTTCGGTCTGCCCCAGGTTCAATGCGCCAGACATTACAGGATCACTCGCAAGATTGCCGGAAATCACCAGTTGCCCGTCAAGCGTCGTGCTGAAGGTCTGGCCATCGGTGTACCGTGCTCCGGTAAGATTGACAGCGATGTTTGCGGGAAAGCCATCCGCAAGGCCTGCCGTGCCACTTGCCGAAATGTTGCCGCCCGAAGCTAGCCGGGCCTGCAACTGGCTGATTGACAACTGGTCACCGCGCAAACCGGCAATGAGACCAATGTTTTCCAGTTTGAGATTTGACAACGGATCTGACAGCGTTCCGCCACTAACCGAAAACAATCCTTCCGGGCGCGGATCGGCAAGCGAGCCTGATACGGTCAGATCAAACTGGCTGTTTCCCGATACCACTGCACCGCGACTGGCCAGAAACGGCTGCACGATGGAAAGCGGAGCGGAACCATTTACCGCCACGTTCAGACCAGCTGATTGAACCGGTATCCGGCCCGATGCAGACACCGCCAGCCCCTGTGAATTGCTCACATTGACAGTTTCCAGAATTACAGCGCGACCGGCAAATGTACCGGTGGCCGACAATACAAGCGGACTCAATCCCAGTTCGCCGATTTGCCGGACGCTGACACCGTTGCCGTCGAGCCTGAAGCGCACTTCCGGAGCATCGGGCCTCCCGACTATATCAACCGTACCACCGATGGTCCCTTCTGCACCGGTATCCGGACGGATGGCATTTGCGATATTCAAGGGCAGATCAGTCAGCGCAACCGACAAGTCAAGGGTCTTGCCCGCGGTTCCGCTGACCCGGGCCGATCCGTTCCCTATCGCCAGCGCGAAATCCGAGATCGCCAAATTGTCTCCGCGTAACTGCACATGTGCCGGCGACATCAATTTTGCGTCGGTGATGCTCGAGCGGAGTTGCAGATTGTCCAAGGTGACGTGTGTTGCCGCACCTTCGCGACGCAGCTGGCCGTCGGTGGTAACCCTTGTGGCATTGTGCACCAGCACGACTGCAACATCAAAATCGGTAATGTCGCCGGCGCTTCGAGCAGTAGCGGCAAGATTGCGGAAATCCACGCCCGCTGCGCGGGAGTTTGCCGCACTGACATTGGCGTTGATCACCGGCTTGCCAAACAGGTCGCCAATAGCAGCCTCGATTTCTGCGGAACCGAACCGGTTTTTTCCGTAGACAAGATCGGTGGCGGCCACATCCACGACAGCAGACTGGGTTTTGCCGTCCGGAGTGGAAAGTTCTACGCTGCCTTCAATCGCGCCGGACGCCTTGACGAAAATAAGCGCGGCAGCCGTTCCAATATCGGAGCTTTTGACATCCAGTTTGCCGGTAACCATACCGGCCAATCCTCGTGTGGCCTGCCCCGACAAGGCTGTCCGGCCAATCTGTGCTGCCAGATTTTGGACCGCGATATCCTGTGGCGCGATTGCAAAATCAGCGGCCAGAGACACGGACTCGCCGCCGACGAAGCCCTGTCCGCTAACGGCACCACCAATGGTGTCGCGTTCGAGTTTTCCGTTTATCGAGACGGACAGGTCACGGGCGGACCTGGCGGCCAGTTTGCCGTTTTTCAGTTGGAGTAAGGCGCGCAGGTCAAATGG
The DNA here is from genome assembly GCA_024645155.1 of Phyllobacteriaceae bacterium. Taxonomy (GTDB): domain Bacteria; phylum Pseudomonadota; class Alphaproteobacteria; order Rhizobiales; family Rhizobiaceae; genus JAHEGF01. The sequence goes on from JAHEGF010000144.1 coordinate 3,669, forward strand.
CCGATTTTCACCAGCCAGCTCGATATGCAGATCAACAGCGCCTGATGAATCGCTGTCGATCAGGGCAATATCGCGAATTTGTGCATCGCCGGACAGGTCGGCTTTGGTAGATGCCAGCCGGCCATCGATACTCATTTCGAATTGATCATTGTTCACGCGAAACCGGCGAAAGGCCAAGCCTTCGCCAGTTCGTGCGACCCCACCGGACAGTACTGAATTGCCTTTCAGCAAGGGATCAATGCGTTCATCGCCAATTGTCACAGACTGCGCATTGCCCGACAGATCCAGATCGAAACCGCCGCGGAGCAGTTGTACAACGCCGCTTGCAGCCAGCTTGGTGCTTCCGCTCAGATCGCGCCCTGCCAGCGTTGATAATGCGGAAAGATTGGCAGCTTCAATCGCCAATTCGCCGTCAAATGCCGCATCGGAAAATTTTCCGGAAGCGTTGATATTGAACGTGTCACCGGCAATTGCCAGCACGGCCAGGTTCAGCGGCGAACTGCTATTCTTTTCGCCCGAAGCATCGATGGTTATCCTCTGCCCCAATGCTTCAGACAGTGCCAAATCGCCTGAAGCAATTCCATTTAGTGAACCGGTAAGGGCAAAGGTAACGATCCGGTCTGCGGCATTACGAATATTCGCTACCGTTCCTCCGGATCTGAGGGATATGTCGGCAATCGCGAAATCAGGTGTCCGGATATCCTTGACTGCCAGGGTTCCGTCCCACCGGTCGTCGCTTTCGGCATCATATTGCAGCGAGAGAATTGCGCCGGCAATCGATGTCTCGGTGCTGCCGGCGGGGATCACAACGCGTGCTTCTTTTTGCGGCACCAGACGGAGATCAACATTCAAAGCGCTGAGAAATCCGTCTGCCAGTGCAGTGGCGCTGGCACCAAGCGTGACGCTGCCGCTTTCGAGCCGGGCATCCTCCAGTACAAGTCCGCCAGCACGGGGTACCAAAAGTTCAGCGGCCAACCGGGTATCATTGCCGAGAAACGCCCGGCTGCGCTGCGACATGATGGATGAAAGGGGGCCAGCCAATTCGGCATTGGCACGGATTCCGTCTGCGGTTCCTCTCATCGCAACGGATCCGGTCAGGATACGCCGGGAATCAACGTCAAATGCAAGCGATACCTGCAGGTCATCAATCGGTGCGTCACCCTTGATCTCAAGGGAAACCGGCGGCCTGTCCGTGATACCCGCCAGCGATGCAACAATGCCATCTTCCGGTTCCTCAAGCACGACATCGAGGTTTAGCGTTTTCTTGTCAGCACCATATTTTGCGATCGCGCGAAGGACCCCGCCTGGACCGTCGAGACGATTGACTTCCAAACTAAGGTCAAGCGACCCGGAGTCCAGTGTGACATTTCCGTCAACACTGGCTTCAGCCTCCAGGCCAAAAACGGTTGGTCCGAACGATACCAAGGGCACGTTCAACTTTTTCAGGACCACCGCGACGGGGAGTTCGGGGATGGCGAACGCGCTTGATTCCGGTGACGGCAGGTTTTCATCCGGCAATGGTTTGCGAACATAGGCAATGCTTTCGGCAGTCAGGCTGTCAATTTCGAGGCGGCTACGCAACAGCGCCGCGCGGGTCCAGACCAGTTTGGGTTTTACGATCTCCAGCCAAACGCCGTCCCTGTCGGCGATGGTGATGCTCGACAAGGACACATTCGACGAAAGTGTTCCCTCGAGGCCGTTCAATCTTATTTGCCGATTGGGCGTAGAAAGCGTCTGTTCGACATATTTGATAATTGCCGATTTTTCTTCGCTGTCCTGTGCATTTGCAAAGCCGGCTACAAAAATGCCGAACACCAGAAAACAGCACAAGATTCGCAAAAAGGCGCGCATCAAAATGCCTGTCCTATTCCCGCGTACACGCCGAAATCCGGGTCATTTGGCCCGGGATTGACAGGTACCGCCACGTCCAGGCGAATTGCACCAATTCCCGTGTAATACCGGATACCGGCGCCAACACCGACTTTCATGTCCTGCGAGAAATCGACAACGCTGTCAGCGCTGACCGTTCCGGCATCGACGAATGCTACCGCGCCGAAATCTTCGGTAACCCTGGCCCGCACCTCGCCGGAGACTTCAAACAAAGACAGGCCGCCAACGGTCATCCCGCCGGGGCCGGGTACGCCTATCGACTTGAAAGCATACCCGCGGACCGAACCGCCTCCGCCTGCCAGGAACAGCAAATTCTCGGGCGTCTGGCTGATTGGCGGCCCAAACAACGAACCCGCCTTCACGCGGCCTGCCAATACGATGCTACCGTCTTTGTCGACTGCGTAATAGCCGCGTCCTTCGGCTTCGATCCGAACGCCGGAATTGCCGAATTCCCATTCGTAAAACGGCTTGCCCTCGAGGTTGATGAAAAGGCCGCCGGTCGGCTCCAGTTTATCATCGCGGCTGTCAAAAGTTGCACCGGCAACCAAACCGGTGGTGATAAAATTGCGTTTGCCAAACGCATCGGTGAATTCTCCGTATTCTGCAAATACGCCGCCTGACAGGGTCAATTCATCGGAATAGAGATAATTCAACGATGCCGAGCCACCGCCGGACGTCTCCTTATAGGTGTCATTGAATTCGCGTTTTGCAAATGCATTCAATACCAGATCGGTATCCGGATTAACAAAACCCGGCTTGGTGAAGGTTGCATCAAGTGAGTAGTCGAGCTTTTGGTAGTCGACGGTGGTTCCAAGTCCCGAAACAGCCCCCGAAATACGCAGGCGTTCTGCCTTGCCGAACAGGTTTCGGTGTAGCCAGAATGCCTCCACACCCAATCCATCTATGCTGGAGGCCGTAACACCGGCGCCAATGCGCCGCAGCGGTTTTTCTTCCAGCAATACTGTCAGGGGAAGCGAACCGTCGGCATCGACATCATCCGCCTCCCTGATTTTTTGCAACGAGAACACACCGAGGCGTTCGAGGCGCTTTTTTGCCTTGTCGATGTCGTCGGGATCATACTCGCTGCCCGGCTCGAGCCTGGTTTGTTCGGCAACAAATCCCGGATCCATCCGTTCTGCACCTTCAACCGAAATTGCGCCATACACGGCGTGGGGACCAGGTTCCATATGCAGCCGGGCATTCAACCGTTGCGCTGGATGATCCGCTGTAATTTGCTGCTCTCCAACCTTCGCATGAGGATACCCCTGCTGGCGCCAAGCTTCGCGGGCGAGCGAAGCCGCCTTGCGGATGGTTCTTGCCTTGGCAACAGCGCCTGCGACAAATCCCTGATCTTGCGGGTCGTCGACACCATCCCTGGGAGACTTCGGCTCGGGCGCAGCATTCATGATCTCGGCTGCACCAAACCGGTAAAAAGCTCCAGTTTCGATATTGACGGAAACCGAAGACGGCTGGATTAGCACGGCGCCGGGTTCAATATCAGCTGCTTCGCGCCCATTGACAGTGATCGATATGGTGCCGCCATAGTGACCTTCATCATAGAGCGCGGCTAGAATCCGGCGGTAATCACCCTTGGCGCGGGTTACAAGCCCCGCAGAACCGGCAACAGCCGAATTTCGACCGCGCCATAATTCCGATGCGGATTCAACTGCTTTTGCAGTTTCTTTGTTGTCCGACGGCGAAACTTTGAATTCGACCGAGTAGTTTATCGGATCAATCAGCTCCAGGTCATCATTTTGCGAAGATTTGCATTCGCCGAACAAACAAGTCCCGAACAGCTCAAATGCAGGCGCCGGTGCTACCAGCATCACCGTGCAGAACAATGCAAGGCAGGCTTGTGTCGTCAAAAGCCCGGCGACCGACAATACTCGCAATTTCCGCCCTCTCAGCCCGGCTGACATCCGCACAATTCTGCCTAACTGTTGCACCGCAGTTGGAAGAACGGCCCTGTTTGATAGTAGAAGCAAAATACCGGCATTTCCATGACGGCTTGCCGCATGGATTGGCTAGCCGCCGGGAAATATTGCATCATACAGAGCCACGCAATCCATTTTTGCATGTTTTCCGGTCCCTATGCCAATAATCGCGGTAAAGTGTTGCCAATTGATTGAAATGGACCGCACTACAGATTGTGGTGCAAACTGCTGGCTACACTTGAACAGCGTCGATCGCGCATGTATGTGCGGTAAAATCAAAGGTGGAGGCAGCTATTGTCCGAAAATGTCAACCGGTTTCTCGGCGACACACCTGGGCGGGTCGTGTTGAAACTCGCAGTATTGTCGTTCCTTTTCGGCATAGTCATGAGCGCATTCGGCTGGTCGCCGCTCAATGTCATTGATTTCGTGGTTGAGGGGATCGCCCGCCTATGGAATATGGGGTTTGAGGCATTTGAACGGTTTTTCGGCCATGTCTTGCTTGGAGCAGCAATAGTCGTTCCGGCATTTTTTCTGATCCGGTTGTTGAAGTACCGGTCGTAGCACCCGAAAACGCTATCAGCTGAAATATTGAAGATTGCCAATTGCCGGAATATTTTCCATAGCACGTTTCCGGTGCACCGTTTTCTGTCACACTTGCAAGGCCTGAACCGGAGGAATTCCGTGAGTACCATTCCGGAACTACCGGTGAAAATCAGGCCGTTTCCTGTGACCCACCGTTCCGTCCTGGCAATTGCAGTGCCGATGACACTTGCCTATGTCACGACACCGCTTCTGGGCATAGTTGACACGGC
>JAHEGF010000145.1 GCA_024645155.1 Phyllobacteriaceae bacterium
CATGACGCCGACGCTGCCAGTCTTGCCCTGACACGGACCGTTGCCCACCTTGGCGGGAAGACGTAAGTTTCAGCCTGCGGCATTTGCTATGGCGATCACGGGTTTACAGATGAGACAGAAATTTTGCCAGGATCATGGATCCCTCCGGCCAGGGTCCGTGCCCGGATTTCGCGTTCAGATGTCCGGCGTTTCGCGCGTCGATGAAAAGCGAACCCCATGCAGCGGCAATATCTTCCGCCTTTTCAAAAGTTGAGAACGGATCGTTGCGGCTGGCAATCGTGACCGAGGGAAACGGCAACGGGTCGCGCGGATAGGGTCCGAAGGTCATCAGGTGTTTTGGCCGGATTTCCGGATTCTCGACATCGGGCGGGGCGGCAAAAAAGGCGCCGGCCACCTTTTTGCGATAATCCGGAATGGCCTGGACCGCGATTGCCACTCCCAGCGAATGGGCAATGATCACGACCGGACGCGTCGACGCGTTGACTGCGGCAGCCATGCGCTCCGTCCAGTCTTCCCGGACGGGTTTCGACCATTCAGCCTGCTCGACACGGCGCGCTGTCTTGAGCCGGCGTTGCCAGCGCGACTGCCAGTGATCGGGGCCGGAATTTGTATAGCCCGGTACAATCAGGATGTCGGCATCGGATGTTTTCATGATGGCCGATGTAGTGGCAACGCTGCGAATTCACAAGCATGGTCAAATGGTAGGATGCCTGTTGCAATTGCCGGTGGGGTACATGCCGGTTAGGTAAATGCAGCGCCGCGTGATGTTTGCGGCATCCTTTGCGAAAACGATGACTGGCAGCCGCACCCACAAGCTTGCCGCCGCCCGTTCGCGCATATTACTGTTGCGCATGTCCCGTAGCAAAAACCGCGACCTGCATCCGGGCACGGAACCGCATGCCGGCGCCAGCAAGATTTCCCGCGACAGGTATTTCAGCCGCTATTCTTTACGGTTTCTCGATTCCGACCTGGAGGACCAATTCTGGACCGCGCGCTTCGGCAGCGACTTGCGCCAGTTGCGTTTCTCACTGGTCGTGGCAATAGCCGTAAATGTGGGGTTTTTGGCGCTTGAACTGTTCGTTTTGAACGAAAATCTCTACCTTGTCGCGTTGCTGCGCCTGGTTGGTTGCGCCCTTGTATTTGCCGTAGCGCTGGCCGCCACATTCACCGATTTCGGAAAGCAGCACCTTACCGCGCTTGCAGTGCTGACGATGGCGATATTCTCGCTTTCCTATACTGCCATCAACGGAATGTCGGATGCTCCGGACATCTACATTTCCGGCTACATCCTGGCGATCCTCTTTACCCTGTATTTCGTTCCCCTGGGATTCCGGAACACAAGCAGCCTGGCGATCGCGATGACGCTGCTATTTGCCACCCTGGTTCCGTTCACCCGTGCAATCGCGCCATCCGCGCTTCTGATAATATATGCCCAGTTCCTGGCTGCACTGGTGATGGGGATCGTGGCGCTTTACTGGCTTGAGCGCCTGCAGCGGAGGAATTTTGTCAATCTCCGCAGGATTGGGGACGAACGCGGCCGCTACCGCGTCCTGCTGAACCAGATCCTTCCCACCGAAATTGTCGAACGGCTGGAGAAGGGCGAAGGTGAGATCGCCGACGAATTTGCCGAATCGACAGTGCTGTTTGCGGATATTGTCGGGTTTACGGCGGTGTCGGAACGTCACAAACCGGCCGAAGTGCTGGCGCTCCTGAACAGGATCTTCCGCTCCTTCGATGCCCTTGCCGCCGGTCACGAGGTTGAGAAGATAAAGACCAATGGCGATGCCTACATGGCTGCCGGCGGACTACCGCAAATTCGTCCGGGCCATTGCGAAGCGATTGCCGGCCTGGCTCTCGACATGATGCAAGCCGTCACCGATATCCGCTGGCCCGACGGTACGCCGGTATCGTTGCGGATCGGTATCCATACGGGACCGCTGATAGCCGGGGTTATCGGCAAGAGCCGCTTTGCCTATGATCTGTGGGGCGATACCGTGAACACCGCAAGCCGGATGGAAAGCCACAGTTCCAATGGCCGCATTCAGGTCAGCGACAGCGTTCGCGCGGTGCTGGGCGACGCGTTTACCTTTGATCCGCACGGCACAATCGACGTCAAGGGCAAGGGCCCGATGAAAACCTGGTTCCTGACAGGCAGATCCGATGGCGGAACCGGCAATCGCCATTAGCGGGCAAATCTGGTTACCGGCACCAGTTATCCGGCATTATTCATCTGCATGGAGGCGTTTTTCCATGTGCCCGGCCATCCTGTCATGGCCGCTCGCACGCAGGCCTTCTATTGCGCCAAGGTAGTCGCGCGGTTCACGGTTCTGGCTGAGTTTCGATTTGGCAAGAGTTCGGCTCACCGAAATCGAGAATGCAACAATGCTTGCAAGCATCTGTTTCATGTAGTCAGCCGGCGCATCGGCCATTCTCCAGGCATTTTCTCCGTTCGCGCGCCGCTCGTGATGGCGGGTCAACAGACCCACGACCGCCCGTTTGGCGCGTTCGTCATGCTGAAAGCTTATGGCGCCATGGACGTGAACCACCTGATAGTTCCAGGTTGGCACATGGCTGTGATGTTCTGCCTTGGTCGGATAATAATTCGGAGAGATGTAGGCATCGTCGCCGCGAAATATCGCCAGCACTTCCTGACCTTCAGCAACCACCCGGTGCATGTCGTTGGCCAACGCGACATGGCCGACAAGTGTGCCATCGGGGCCTGCAAGCAACGGGATATGGTTGGCTATCAGGCCGGAACCCGTCTGGGCGACGATGCATGCAAGAGGTGCCGCTTCAATAATCGCAGCGACCTCGTCGGAACTGGTCTCCTGGAAGTGTAGAGGCAAATACATGACGTTATCCCCTGATGGCGAATTTGCCCGTGTATCTGGCGACGTAAAGTGCAGATGCAATCAATGTCTGCAAACCTCAGGTTCCGAATACCCGGGCGAAGATCGTACCGACATGCTTGGTGTGATAGCCGAGGTCGAACTTGTCGCGGATCTCTTCTTCGGACAGCGCCGCGCGCACTTCCTTGTCGGCCAACAGTTCGGTGAGAAAATCCTTGCCGTCTTCCCACACACGCATGGCATTGCGCTGGACAAGCCGGTAGGCATCCTCGCGGCTGACACCGGCCTGAGTCAGCGCCAGAAGCACGCGCTGCGAATGGACCAGTCCGCGGTACCTGTTGAGGTTGGCCTCCATGTTCTGCGGATAGACAACCAGTTTTTCAATGACCCCGGTCAGGCGGGCAAGCGCGAAATCAAGGGTGATCGTTGCATCGGGCCCGATCATCCGCTCGACCGACGAATGCGATATGTCACGCTCATGCCACAGGGCAACATTTTCCATGGCCGGCATTGCGTACGCGCGCACCATTCGCGCGAGGCCGGTCAGGTTTTCCGTCAGCACAGGATTGCGTTTGTGCGGCATTGCCGACGAGCCTTTCTGACCCGGCGAGAAATACTCCTCGGCCTCAAGGACTTCGGTACGTTGCAGGTGGCGGATTTCGGTTGCCAGCCGTTCGATCGAGGAGGCGATGACACCGAGCGTCGCAAAATACATGGCATGGCGGTCGCGCGGGATAACCTGCGTGGATACCGGTTCAATTGACAGACCGAGCTTGTCTGCGACATGGGCTTCGACGCGCGGGTCGACATTTGCGAAGGTACCCACCGCGCCCGAAATGGCACAGGTGGCGATTTCGGCTCGCGCATTGACCAGACGGTCCCGGCATCGGGCGAACTCCGCATAGGCCTGCGCCAGCTTGACACCGAACGTCGTCGGTTCGGCGTGAATGCCGTGGCTGCGGCCTATGGTTACGGTGTCCCTGTGTTCATGCGCCCGCTTCTTCAAGGTTGCGAGCAACGCATCAAGTCCGGCAAGCAGGATGTCGGACGCTCGGGCAAGCTGGACGCTGAAACAGGTGTCGAGCACATCCGACGAGGTCATGCCCTGGTGCAGGAATCGCGCCTGCGGCCCGACGATCTCCGATACATGGGTCAGGAAGGCGATAACGTCGTGTTTGGTCTCGCGCTCGATCTCGTCGATGCGGCCGATATCGAACGTGGCCGAACCTGCCTTTTCCCAGATGGTTTTTGCCGCTTCGGCCGGTATGACGCCGATCTCGGCCAGTGCGTCGCAGGCGTGAGCCTCGATTTCGAACCAGATGCGAAACCTGGTTTCGGGCGACCAAATCGCCGTCATCTCGGGGCGCGAATAACGCGGAATCATGGGCGTACCTCGGAGTTGGCGGGAAAACTGCGCTGGCTCTAACAGAGCCTTGGCAAATTCTCAACGGCGCGGCCCGGCCAAACGGGCAATATATAGAGCGAGCGCGAAGGCAAGGCCCGGTGCCATCATGCGCAGGCCAAGTACGAGAAACTGGTAAATAGCGGCCAGGATCGTGAATACAAAATTGTAAATCCAGAAGACCGAGAACAGATCCCCGTGCCATTGCGCATAATAGAAACGGAACGCGAGCGCAAAAATCACGGCGGTCAGACCGGCCGCCGCCGTTGCGTGAAACAAAAGATCGGCTGCAATACGGCGGCCACTGTTTGCTTCGGGCGCGACCAGCCGGCTCAGCAATCGCGCCGGGAGCCAGGACAACAATCCGCCAATGAAAAAAACTGCGGCCACGGGAAATATCAACTCGACTGCGCGCCAACCGTGAAAGAAGAGCCACAGGATGGCGCTTGCCGCCAGCAAGGCGCCCCAAAGCAATGAAAACATGGCGGCAGCCGGCAGTGGCGGCAATGCTGCCCGCGTTCGGGCGGCCATCGACACGATCAGGCGTTGCCCGCAGCTTCGCGAATGGCGGTGATGTTGGCCTCATAGGCGTCGCGGGTACCGCCGCGGAAAACGGCAGAACCGGCGACCAGGGCATTGGCGCCCACACCAGTGATCGCGGCTGCGTTGCCGGGAGTGACCCCGCCATCGATCTCTAGATCGATCGGCCGGTCGCCGATCATGGATTTCAGGCGGCGCAATTTATCGAGCGATGATTCGATGAATTTCTGGCCGCCGAATCCAGGGTTGACGCTCATGACGAGGATCAGATCGAGTGTGTCCAGGACGTGTTCGACGACGCTTTCTGGTGTACCCGGATTGAGCGAAACACCGGCCTTTTTGCCAAGTGCACGAATGGCCTGCAGGGAACGGTGGAGATGCGGTCCGGCCTCGGCGTGAACCGTGATGATGTCCGATCCCGCCTTGGCAAAGGCCTCGATAAAGGGGTCGCAGGGAGCGATCATGAGGTGCGTGTCAAATACTGCATCTGTCCGCCCGCGAATGGATTTCACAATGTCAGGCCCGAAGGTGATGTTGGGGACAAAATGGCCATCCATGACATCGAGATGAATCCAGTCGGCCCCGGCAGCGACCACATCCTCGACCTCACGCCCGAGTTTTGAAAAATCAGAAGCGAGAATGGAAGGGGCGATGACGAGGGGACGGTTCATGGGGCCGGGTCCTTTTTCAGCACTGCTGCCCGCCTAACAGAAAGCGCCCGGACGGACAATCTGCTGTATCGCCTTGATCACCGATAGTTGGACCAGGCGGGAAAAATGTCACCATCGGCCGGTGACGCGGCATGCACGCCGCGGGCAATTGCACGGGCCATGGTCGCTGCCGCCGCGGCGCAAAGGTCGATAAAGGCTTCGACCGGCGGCGGATCAGGGTTTGCACCTGTTGCCATGCCAAACACCAGATCGCCGTCAAACGGCGTGTGTGCCGGCCAGATCGCACGGGCAAAACCGTCATGGGCGGCAATTGCCAGGCGTTTGGTCTGGGCCTTTGAAAGGTTTGCATCTGTGGCGATGACGGCGATCGTGGTGTTTTGCTGCGCACTTGCGGTCTCGCGAAACTTTATACGCAGTCCGCTGGCATCGTCGGGCATGGTCGCCGGCAGGCCTAGGCCGCCGAATTCATCGCCAATCTCGAAAGGTGCCGCCCAGAAATGCCTGGTCGCGCCAACCGTGACCGACCCCATGGCGTTGACGGCGACCAGCGCGCCGACCGTGGTGCCATCGGGCAGGACGGTCGATGCCGAGCCCAGCCCGCCTTTGATGCCGGCGACAAGCGCACCTGCGCCGGCACCGGTGCTGCCGATGGCGAACTCGGCCGACGCCGCATTTGCGGCCCGGTAACCCAGTTCGCGATAGGGTGGATAACGGCCCCAGTCCTTGTCGCCGCCATTGATCAGGTCGAACAGGATTGCGGCAGGAACCAACGGAATGCGATGGGGGCCAACTTCAAAGCCGATCCCCTTCTCGTGCAATGCGGCCTGAACGCCGGACGCGGCATCGAGGCCGAAAGCCGAACCGCCTGACAACACCAGTGCGTTGATGGTTTCAACCGTGTTGTGCGGTTCGAGCAGATCGGTTTCGCGGGTGCCCGGCGCACCACCCAACACCTGAACGGCCGCCGTCGCCGGTTTTTCGCAGATGATGGCCGTCGTGCCCGACTTCAGCCGTGCATCATCCGCGTTGCCGACATGGATACCGGCAACATCCGTCAAAAGGTTCCGCGGACCGGCAGAAAAGGTCATGCCCCGTTCACTTTCCACATCCTGACGCGAAATTGCCGCATCGGATTTCACTCACCATAACTTTGCCCATCGTAGCGGAAAAGGCCATATTGTGCCGATAGGTTGTTGCCGTCCTCGTCAAACCGGATCGGGCCTGTTGCGGTTTCAAACGTGGCTGATGCCAAGACCTCGCGAATTGTCCGGCCACCCTGCCGGGCAATTTGAACGGCCTCGACGGCAATCTCGATAGCGGCAGTTTGTGCGGGCCAGTAGCCGCTGGTTTCAAGCGTGTGTTCAAGCGGATTTTTGGCGATTGCCCGGATCAGGGCGCGCGGTGCAATCACGAGAACGCCCGGTGCAAGCGGCACATCGCCATCTGCGGCAAGCAGGGCCTCGCCTCCGGCGATCACCAGATTGTGGCCGATTGCGCCGGCGTCACGGGCAATTATCGCGATGTCAGGACGGTCACCTGCTGCAAACAGGTGGGTTACACCCGCCTTTTTCAACCGTCCGGCCAGTCCGATCTGGTTGTCGAGCTGGGGGCGGAACGTATCGACATAGGCAGGCTTCAGCCCGGCTGTTTCAGCGGCAAGGCGGAAGGATTCGGCCAGTTCCCGGGCATAGATCGTGCCGTCATCGACAATGGCGAACAATTCGCTGCGCCATTCCCGCGTCAGGATGCGGGCGACCGCACGGGCCTCGTCGCCAGATCTTTCCGGCACGCGGAACACCGGCGGAAGATCGCTTGCCTTCTTGCGCAGCCGATCGGTCCGCACACCGGTTGTCAGGACGGGGATGCCGGCCGTTGCAAGGATTGGCAGGGCGGCCTCAATAGCCTCGGTGCACAGGAAGCCGGTTGCAACGGCGGCGCCTGCATCGACAAACAGGTGCGCTGCTTCGGCGCCGCCAACAGCATCGCAGCGGTCGTCGGCAACGGTCAGTCGGACATCACCGTTTTTCGCACCATAGGCGGTGGCAGCTGCCTGTAACTGGCGGCCAAGGTCCTCGAACGGTCCCGAAAGGGGCGCGGCCACCCCGATGACAATGTCGTGCGCCGTGACCGGGTTTTGTGCTGCGGCAGGGCTGCACGGCAGACTGGCAAAACACATCACGTATGCGGCCGCCGATTTCAGCCAGTTTGAGAATGCCATGGGTCGCTTATTGCTGTTTGCGTTGTAATTTGAGACGTATAGGCTTGAACGGCAGGGCGCAACAACGCTTGGCAAATTTGCCGGGTGACTTGAGCGCCATTCGCGAAGCCCTATATGCCGCAATGAGGGGCCAACGGAGATCGAAACAATCGACCAGATAACACCAGACGATGTCGACCGGCAACGCTACCGCGAAGCGATGAGCCACTTTGCCAGTGCCGTACACGTCGTCACCACCGATGGCCACGCCGGCAAGCGCGGCATCACGGTTACCGCCGCGTGCTCCGTATCGGATGATCCGGCCACGGTCCTTATTTGCGTGAACCGGCAAAACATTCACAATACATGCTTTGTCGACAACGGCGTTTACGCCATAAACACGCTGGCAACCGAACATGAGGAACTGGCAAGAGCCTTTTCGGGTATTGGCGGCCTGGCGCCCGCAGAAAGATTTGCGATGGCTGACTGGCAGACAATGGCAACCGGTGCTCCGGTGCTGGACGGTGCGCTCGCGGTTCTTGATTGCCGGATCATCGAAGCCATGGAAGCAGGAACACATACGGTCCTGATCGGCCGGGTTTCAGAGCTCAGAATTGGCGACAACAGGACACCGCTGGTCTACCA
>JAHEGF010000391.1 GCA_024645155.1 Phyllobacteriaceae bacterium
GTTCTACGGTTGCCGCAACCGCATCGCCAACCTGGCCTTCTTCACGGATGTCACAGACCACCGCCAGTGCCTTGCCACCGGCCTCTTCAATTTCGGCTGCCGCGGTGTGGATTGTACCGGGCAGTTTTGGATGCGGTTTGTCTGTCTTGGCTGCAATTGTCACATTGGCGCCGTCACGGGCCGCCCGCAGGGCAATGGCAAGCCCGATGCCACGTGAGCCGCCGGAAATAAACAGTGTCTTGCCCCTGAGCGTGCGGTCATCCGCCATCATCGGTCCTCCTGTCGCGTGATTACCCGATGTTAGGACGGGTACCGCGCCGTGACAATTGCTGTGCTCGGCAAACCATGCATCGGGTCAGCCGTTGTAGCCATGCTGGCCTGCGCGACCGGCCGTGCCATCCATGAGGCTGTCGATGATCAGGCTGAGGACTTCGCCGCGGTTGTGCGTGCCGGACTTGCGGTAAATGGCATTGAGATGGGCCTTGATCGTACCCTCTGCACTGCCGCGCATACTGGCAATTTCCGCAATACCGAAACCCTTCACCAGAAAAGCGGCAACATCCTGTTCGGCGGGGGTGAGTTGCCAATCATCGAAATGCGCCTCAATGACATCATGCACAGCCGCCGCCGCGATCGAGACGCTCCTTTGCAGATGCGCCTCGCGGCGTAACATTTTGAACATGTAGCGTAATTCATAGGCGATCGCCGCAATGAGCGAGATCACGGCCAACAACTCGAAATAGAGATGCGTCTGGCCTGACGCGAAACTACCCATCGTCACGAAATCGCCGATGATATCTGCGCCAAAGAAAGCTGCACAAAGAATTTGTGCTGCAATCAGTACCAGCAGCCCGTAGGGCAGTTTCGCCGAATTGTCGGGTTCGAGCTTCACAACAGCATCAGTTTTCCGGTTTTACGAATTTGTATCCTGTTATCATGGAGCGCGGAAGATTGATCGCCGTTCGACGGCTTTCGAACAGGACCGCGGCAATATGAACCAATACGGAAATTTCGGCCCACAGAACCGCAAGTTCATGCAATTCCTCCGGCCATTTCAAACCCCAGAACATGTCCGTCGTCATCAGATAGCCCGACACGCTGATCACCAATATCGCCGCCAGCAGGTTGTAAATCATCAGGGCGCCGAGCGGTGTGTGGCCGACACTGTGCTTGCCGTTACGGCCCGTCGCGATGTCGCTCAACTGTTCCGCCGAAGCAGACAATGAAGGCGGGAAACTCGAAAAACGCGCGTAGCGGGTGCCGGCAAACCCCCACGCAATGCGTGCCACAACCAGGGCCAGGATTGTGTATCCGACCCAGATATGCGCCTTGCCGTCATCATCGATCACAAGTGCGTTGAGCACGAACAGGACTACCAGAGACCAATGAAAGATGCGCACGAAGGGATCCCAAACTTTGACTTTTTCCGTTTCCATGGTGATTCTCCCGCAAGGAATATGCGGCGCCTCATGGCGCCGCCAAAAAGGTGTCATTCCGTTCAGTCGCCGGTTTTCGTTTTGACAATCTTGAGTGTGCTATCAAGATAAATCTCGTAGCGCTGATTGTCTTTCAAGGCATAGGCTTCATAAAGACCATCGTCGATTTTGACTTTGCGGACCTGATAGCCCTGACTGGTCAGCTGCGCACGAATATCCGCATCAACTTGAGGTGTCAGGGCGACCGCGACGGTCGCTGTCTTGTCATCGCTTGACGCGTGGGCGCCGAACATGGGTAGTGTAAGTGCTAGTGCAAGGGCGGTTGTCGTCAGCATGTATCGGTACATCGTGTTATCCTTCCGGGTTTCATATTGGCCTTGATCTTGGCAACGGGTTGACGTCCGCTGTGGGATCATCATGGCGCACGATTTCACCGAGCGGTATCAGCTGACGGTTATAGGACCGGCCGATACAACCCCGGTTGAGCGTTCTATAACTGCAGTTCTGGAGACTGCCGCCGGTTGTGACATCTGGTCTGAAACGGCCAGCCGGTTCTACCCTACGACAAGCGCGACACCGTCGCGGCGTGCATCGCCGGCGCCGTCAAATGTGCCATCGCTATCCATCCGGACACCGTGAACGCCGCCGAAGAACATGTTTGGCTCCCGCCACGCGCGATGATCGGCAAAAAGCGTGCGAAGCGATTGGGTTTCTGCGCCGCCAAACAGGTCCTCGAAATCGAGGTGCCCGTTTTCGACGTGCAGCCGTGGCGCCGCTATCGCCTTTCCAAGCGTTCGCCTGCCAAGGCAGGTGTGCGCAATAACCTGGAACATCGCCGAACGGATACGGTTTGAGCCACCGGAGCCGAGCGCAACAAGCCCGCCATCACCGGTTTCAATCAGTGCCGGGCACATCATCGAGGCGAGCCTGGTATTTACCGGCCAACCGCTGGTACGGTACGGATTGACGTCTTCCTCGCCCAATATGTTGTTGGGCATGAAGCCATAGGGGCCGACCAGTTCGCCGTTGCCCTCGCCGTTGGAAACGGTAACCGCACAGGCATTTCCGGCACTATCGATGACCGAGATATGGGTCGTTCCACGCTGGCGCAACGGTACGCTCCCCAGGCTGGCAAGGTCATTAGCGGCGTTGGTCCGTGCCAGGTCAGT
>JAHEGF010000392.1 GCA_024645155.1 Phyllobacteriaceae bacterium
TCGGGGTTGGGTTTATCCATGGTTTTGATGCGTCGGCTTCGAGCGCTTGGCAGGTGCCCAACCGGCCGTTTAGGAGGTGAAGCCGTCATGGTGCACAACTTGACGACAAGATGGTTTTTTTTTACCAGTACCATTCCACCGTGTCAATACACCTCGTTTCCGCACCGGTGGCGAGCGACTTGATCCTCGGTCGCAATGTGTTATACTCACTGCATTCCAGAAACGCTCATCACCGCATGACCGAAAAAAGAGGAAGGTGTCGTGGAAAAATTGATCGCTGAACGGGTCTCACATCTGCGTGAACTTCTGCGCGGAACTCAAACAGATACCCTGCTGGTGCTCACGGACGAAAATCGCCGCTACCTAAGCGGATTTACCGGCCAAGACACCCAGTTCGACGAATCCGCCGGAGCGCTGCTCATAACCGGAAACGATCTGATACTGGCGACCGATACGCGCTACGAACTTCAGGCCCGCAATGAGGCACGCCTTTACAAAATCGTTTGTTATAAAAAGGGTCTGGCGGAAGAGTTACCCGGCCACATAAAGGCCCTTGGCACAAAGACCCTCGGCTTTGAAAGCGTGCGCCTGTCGGTTCATCAGTACCGGAAAATATCAGACGCCATTGCCAAAGATGGTCTCGAGGTGGTTCTCAAGCCGGTCGAGGATCTGGTGGAGCAGTTGCGGATCAAGAAAGCGGAAACGGAAATCGCAACGTTGCGCAATGCCCTGTCGCTTGCCGAAACGGCTTTCAGCGAATGTGTTGAAAAAATCAAACCGGGCATGACGGAAAAAGAGCTGGCCTGGATCATGGAAAAAGGGATGCGGGAAGCCGGTGCCGAGGGGCTCTCCTTTCCGACCATCGTGGCATCCGGCCCCAACAGCGCGTTGCCGCATGCAATCCCAGGCGATCGCCGGATCAGAGTCGGGGAACCGATTTTGTTCGACTGGGGAGCCAGGCTTGACGGTTACTGCTCCGACATCTCCCGCACGGTCGTCATCGGCGAGCCGGACGACACCTTTAAAAAGGTCTTTCAAACCGTCTTGGATGCTCAGAGCCGGGCCATCGATGCAATCAAGGCTGGTGTGAGTTCACGGGCGGTGGACACTATCGCCCGCGACCACATCGAAAAGCAGGGGTTCGGCGGCAAGTTCGGTCACGGCCTGGGACACGGCACCGGCCTGGCTATTCACGAAGCACCCCGACTCAGCCCGCTGAAAGATACCGTGCTTGAAGCGGGAATGGTGACGACGGTCGAACCCGGAATTTACCTGGGCGACTGGGGCGGCGTGCGTCTCGAAAACATGGTCGTGGTGCGGGAGGACGGCGCCGAAGTGCTCAACCGCCTGGATCCGGCCAATTACCGCATATAAATGAGAAGAGGCCTATGCAGACATCTTGCGACGCGCTGCTGGACCGGTATCTCGATTTTCTGATGGTTGAAAAAGGGCTGGCGGCTCAAACCATCGAAGCTTACAGCCGCGATCTCGTTCGCTACATTTCCTTTCTGGATGAAAACGGGCGTGCGGCTGTGTCCGAAGCGGACACCCCGCTGATCCTCAAGTATCTCATTTCGATGCGCAAAGATGGGTTGAATGCCCGCTCGCGTGCCCGTCACCTGGTGTCTATCAGAGGGTTTTACCGATTCCTCACGCAGGAGGAAATCTTAAACAGTGACCCGACGCGACTGATCGATCTGCCCAAAAGTGGTCTGAAGCTGCCGGACGTTTTGACGATCGACGAGGTCAAACGCCTGCTCGAGGCCCCCGATCCCATAAAGCCCGCCGGTTGTCGTGATGCGGCTATGCTGGAGTTGCTCTATGCGGCCGGTCTGCGCGTTTCGGAACTCATCACCCTCAAACTGCAGGATGTCAATCTGACCGCCGGTTATGTTCGCGTTCTCGGCAAGGGCGCCAAGGAACGCGTTGTGCCGATCGGTCAGTATGCTCAAGAAAAAATCCGACGCTATACCAACGGGGCCCGCCGGGCGCTTCTCAAAGATCATATCAGCGGCACTCTTTTTGTGGCCCGGGCCGGAAAACCGCTCAGCCGTCAGGGTTTTTGGAAGCTGATCAAGCGTTACGCTGTTCGGGCCGGGCTCAGAAAAGTGATCACGCCCCACACGCTGCGGCACTCCTTTGCGAGTCATCTGCTGGAAGGCGGCGCCGATTTGCGGGCGGTTCAAACCATGCTGGGCCACGCCGACATCGCCACGACCCAGATCTACACCCATGTGGCACGCGATCACCTAAAATATCTGCATCAGAAATTTCACCCGCGCGAATGATCCGTAAAATAATTTTTGGCCCCGATACTGAAAAAGTTGCGATCTATACGACCAAGGAAAGCATCAAACGACCAATGCAGACATCAAATTCAACCACCCACCCGATCGGTTGGTGGCGTCCCCAAAATCGGCCGCCGGATATCGGCGCCGATGCCATCAGCGCGGCGGTCCGACGCGTTGCCGAACCGGCGTGCATCGTCGAGGTCGACGGGCAGCCGGGAGTCGGCCGCGACGGATGTGTGACGATCGACTCCGCCCGAACGGACGTCGGCGGGCCGGCCGCCGGCTTCCCCGTGCTGGGGTTCATACCGGCG
>JAHEGF010000393.1:0-844 GCA_024645155.1 Phyllobacteriaceae bacterium
GACATCGGGTATGATGTGAACACGAAAACCAGCGGTATTGGCACACCTGAATCTGCGGTTCTGTCACCTGGCTGTCCGGTGGGTTGGCGGCACCGGTTTACGGCCTTATGGTGTCCCCGGGGAGTTCGGCCCTGAACCGCTGGGGCCATGAATACCGGACGCTTGAGCTAATTGGAGAAATCAGGGAAGGCAATGGGAGACACCGAATCTGGCTGGACACCGCGGACCGGACACAATTGTTGGCGCACTGAAAAGGCACACCGGGTCGAGGTAGTAATTGATGGTGAGCGCTACTTCCGAGCCGTGCGCGAGGCCATCCTCGGAGCCAGGCACCGGGTCATGATCCTCGGGTGGGACATCCACAGCCGGTTGAAACTGGTTCGAGACGGGAAAGAGGATGGCTGCCCCATCGAACTCGGTGCGCTTCTCGACTTCGTCGCCAGCAAGAGAGAGATCGACGTCTATGTGCTGAGTTGGGACTTTGCGATGATCTACCTGCTCGAGCGCGAAACGTTTCCCCTGTACTCACTCGACTGGAAGACCCACTCGCGGGTGCGCTTTCATCTGGATGCGGCGCATCCGCCCGGTGCCTCTCAACACCAGAAGATCGTGGTGGTCGACGACGCTCTGGGTTTCTGCGGTGGACTGGATCTCAGCATCTGGCGCTGGGATACCCATGAGCACCCGATCGAGGACGAGCGTCGGGTAGACCCCGACGGCGACCCCTACCCACCTTTTCACGACCTGCAAATGGCTGTGGATGGCGATGCTGCCGCCGCACTCGCGGAACTTGCGCGCCAGCGTTGGCTGCGGGCGACCGGCGAGGAATTGGCACCGTTGCAAG
>JAHEGF010000393.1:854-2601 GCA_024645155.1 Phyllobacteriaceae bacterium
GATTCTCTGGAGCCTGCCTTGCGGGAAGTCAGCGTGCTTATCGCGCGCACCGAGCCCGAGTACGCGGGGCGCGATGGCGTACGCGAGATCGAGCAACTTTACCTGGACAGCATTGCGGCGGCGCAGCGCTATATTTATATCGAAAATCAGTACCTTACTGCACACAGCATCGCCGGGGCACTGGCGGAGCGACTGCGTGAAAACGAAGGCCCCGAGGTAGTGATCATCATGCCTCAAAATACCGGGGGCTGGTTGGAGCAACAGACCATGGATGTGGTACGCGGCCGGGTGGTCCAACAGCTCGCCGATGCAGATACAGGTCATCGACTGCGGCTCTATTACCCCCAGGTTTCGGCTTCCCACCAGGTCGCGACCATGGTGCATGCCAAGCTGATGATCGCAGACGACGCCTGGCTGCGATTGGGGTCCGCCAACCTCAGTAATCGGTCGATGGGGCTGGACAGCGAATGTGACCTGGCGGTGAAAGCCGACCCCGGCAGCGATACAGCGCAGTTCATTCGTGGGTTGCTGGTGACTCTGCTGGCGCAGCACCTCGACAGGCGGCAGGACGATGTCAGTGACTCACTGGAGCGGCAGCAGTCACTCATCGGGGCAATTGAGTACCTGCGCGAAGGAGAGCGCAGCCTGCAACCGCTGGAGGCAAAGGTGGACCCGGCCATCGATAAACTGGTGCCGGAATCGGCCCTGATCGACCCGGAAAGACCGATGGATCCGGAGCATTTTATCTCTTACTTTGTGCCCGATGAATACCGCTCGCTCTCCACCCGCAGAATTATCGTCGCGGCGCTAACGTTAGCAGCCGTACTGGGGCTGGCGGCGGCCTGGCGCTGGACCGCTCTGGGGGAGTGGGCGGACCTCGAACGACTGGTCGAGCAGTCCCGGGCATTGAATTCGCAGGCCGAAACACCGGTAGCGGTGATACTGCTGTTTGCTCTGGCAGGAACACTGGGAGTGCCGCTCACCTTGCTGGTGATAGCCTCGGTTCTGGCTTTTGGCGCACTTGCGGGATTTGGTTACGCGCTTGCTGGCGCAGAATTAAGCGCCCTGATGGGTTATGCCATTGGCCATCAAGCGGCTCGAGATCTGGTGCGGCGTTATGCCGGCAAAACCCTCAATACCGTCAGCAGGCGTTTGTCTCAGCGTGGCATAAAGGCAATTTTTACCTTGCGAATCGTGCCGGTGGCGCCCTTCGCGATCATCAACCTGGTGGCGGGTGCATCGCATATCTCTTTGCGGGATTTCGCAGTGGGCACGCTGCTGGGCTTGTTGCCCGGCATTACCGCGATAACCCTGTTTGCCGACGGACTTACCCGGGCGTTGTACGAGCCGAAATTAGCCAGCGTTGCCTGGGTCGCGGGTCTGCTGGTGCTGGTTGCGCTGTCGGCGCTTTGCTTGCAGCGCCTGTTGACGCGCCGGCAGGGTTCGCCGGATGCACGGCCTGCTTCAGCATGAGTCACTTGCAGTTCAAACTAGCCACCTGGAACATCCATCGCTGCATCGGCGTCGACGGCCTTCGATCTCCCGGTCGTTGCGCCGAGGTGCTGCGCGAGATAGATGCCGATATCGCAGTTCTGCAGGAGATCGAATTCGTACCCGGCCAGGCACACGACCTGCTTGCATACCTTGCCAGAGAGACAGAGTGTCAGGCGGTCGCCGGCCCGACCATGGTGTCCGGAGACACCCACTACGGCAACGCTCTGCTGACGCGGCTGCCGGTCGAAGCCGT
>JAHEGF010000146.1:0-4498 GCA_024645155.1 Phyllobacteriaceae bacterium
CAATGCTGACCATGCCGTTGCTGGTCGGAACTATCATCGCACCGAAATTCGCCGATACACCCGAAAAGTTCGACCTGACGGTTATCATGACCCGCATCATGTTCCCCTACCTGTTCTGCATGTCGCTGGTGGCAATGCTTTCCGGTGTGCTGAACTCGTTCAGGCGCTATTTCCTTGCCGCCTTCGTGCCGGTCCTGCTCAACATTTTGCTGATCGCGGTTCTGCTCGCCGCCCTGACCGGCGGATTTTCGCAAAGACAAACCGGTCTTGCACTGGCCTGGGGCGTTTTTGCCTCCGGCTTCATTCAACTTGCATTTGTCTTCCTTGGTGTTCGCAAACTGGGTTTTTCGATGCGCCTGAAGAGCCCGCGCATGACGCCATCGGTGCGCCGTCTGCTGGTTCTGATGGCTCCGGCATTGCTGACCGGTGGTGTCACCCAGATCAATCTTCTGGTTGGCCAGATCATCGCGTCGGCGCAAGATGGTGCCATAGCGCTGCTTAACTACGCAGACCGTATCAACCAGTTGCCGCTCGGCGTTATCGGCATCGCCATAGGCGTTGTCCTGTTGCCGGAACTCTCCCGGGCGCTGTCTGCCGGTAACGAAGCCGAAGCGGCACATCTGCAGAACCGCAGCCTGGAATTTGCGCTCGGCTTGACCGTTCCCGCCGCAATAGGATTTGTCGTCATTCCCGGGCCGATCGTGTCCCTGTTGTACGAGCGCGGCGCGTTCACCGCCGAGACCACCACGCTTACCGCCATGGCGCTTGCCGCTTTTGCCACCGGCCTTCCGGCCTACGTTCTGATCAAGGTGTTTTCTCCGGCCTTCTTTGCCCGCGAGGACATGAAGACGCCATTCTGGTTTTCTGCATGTGCCGTGGCAGTCAACATCATTGGCAGCCTGGCGCTGTTTCCGGTTTACGGTCACGTTGCCATTGCAGCCGCAACCAGCTTGTCTGCCTGGATCAACGCCTTGCTGCTGGGGGGTACGCTTTGGATGCGCCGTGATTTCCGGCCCTCTGTCGCGACGCTGCGCCGTGTCATGATGATTGCAGTTGCCGCCGTAGTGATGGGCGGCCTTATCTGGGGTCTGGAAGATCTACTGGCGCCCTATCTCGACAGTGCGCGCGTTCTCATCCGGCTATTGTCGCTTCTTGGTGTGATACTGGCAGCGGCTGCGGTCTACCTGGCGATCGTCATTGCCAGCGGTGCAATCGACCGCAAACAGCTGACAGGATTGCTGCGCCGTTAGTCCCAACCGGTATGCGGGCTTGTATCTGGCCCAATTGGGCAGAGAATTATACGCTACTGGTACTACCGCCGTGGCCGGTTTCCCTGATTTCAAGACAGACATGCTGCCAATATCGGAGACACGAATATGAAAATGACAACGGAAGAGGCTTTTATCAAAGTCCTGCAGATGCATGGGATCGAACATGCCTTTGGAATTATCGGTTCGGCAATGATGCCGATTTCCGATCTTTTCCCCGCAGCAGGTATCAAATTCTGGGATTGCGCCCATGAGACGACGGCCGGAATGATCGCTGACGGGTTCACGCGCGCCAGCGGAAAAATGAGCATGGCAATTGCGCAGAACGGTCCCGGCATCACCAATTTCGTCACACCCATCAAGACGGCCTACTGGAACCATACGCCGATGCTGCTGGTGACCCCGCAGGCCGCAAACAAGACTATCGGACAGGGCGGTTTCCAGGAAATCGAGCAGATGAGGCTGTTTGCCGACATGGTCTGTTATCAGGAAGAGGTCCGTGACCCGAGCCGGATTGCCGAGGTCCTGAACCGGGTCATTGCCAAGGCATGGCGCGGATGTGCACCGGCGCAGATCAATGTACCGCGGGACTTCTGGACCCAGGTAGTCGACATCGAACTTCCCCAGATCGTTGCCTTTGAACGGCCAAGCGGCGGCAGCGACGCGATCGCGCAGGCTGCAAAACTGCTGTCGGAGGCCAGTTTCCCGGTCATCCTGAACGGGGCCGGAGTGGTTATAGGCGGTGCCATTCCCGCGTCGGTAGCACTTGCCGAGCGGCTCGATGCACCGGTGTGCTGCGGCTATCAGCACAATGACGCCTTTCCGGGCCGTCATCCGTTGTCGGCCGGACCGCTCGGATACAACGGATCGAAAGCGGGAATGGAGCTGATCTCAAGGGCCGACGTCGTGCTGGCGCTCGGCACCAGGCTCAATCCGTTCTCGACGCTGCCCGGCTACGGCATCGACTATTGGCCGAAAGACGCCAGGATCATCCAGGTCGACATCAATGCCGACCGCATCGGGTTGACGAAAAAGGTGACGGTTGGAATTCAGGGCGACGCCAAACAGGTTGCCGAGCAGTTGCTCGAGCAACTCGATGCCGGTGCCGGTGATGCCGGGCGCAAGGAGCGCCGCGAACTTATCGCCGAAACGAAGTCGCGCTGGCTGCAGCAATTGTCCTCAATGGATCACGAGGATGACGATCCGGGCACGACATGGAATGAAAGGGCGCGCAAGGCAAAGCCGAAGCACATGAGCCCGCGCATGGCATGGCGCGCGATTCAGGCCGCATTGCCGCGTGACGCGATCATTTCATCTGACATCGGAAACAACTGCGCCATCGGAAACGCCTATCCGAGTTTTGATGCGGGACGGAAATATCTTGCACCAGGCCTGTTCGGCCCCTGCGGATATGGCTTGCCATCCATTCTCGGCGCGAAGATCGCCTGCCCGGACACCCCGGTGGTCGGGTTTGCCGGTGACGGTGCCTTTGGCATATCCATGAACGAGATGACCGCCTGCGGGCGTGACGATTGGCCGCCGATCACCATGATCATTTTCCGCAACTATCAGTGGGGCGCCGAAAAACGCAACACCACATTGTGGTACAATGACAACTTTGTCGGCACCGAACTCGATCTCGATGTCCAGTACGCCAAAATCGCCGATGCATGCGGACTGAAAGGTGTTCAGGTCACAACCATGGATCAGTTGACCGACACGCTGGCAACAGCCGTCGAGGCGCAGATGAAGGACAGGGTCACGACATTCATCGAAGTCGTGCTCAATCAGGAACTGGGAGAGCCGTTCCGCCGCGACGCGATGAAGGCACCGGTTTCCGTTGCCGGCATCTCCAGGGACGACATGCGCCCGCAGGCAGGCGCGCTCTAGGACAAAGGGGCGGGGCGCAGGACTGTTCCCGCCCCGCCGTCTTGGCCGGCCATTGCGGCCCGCCCGGCTGGGAAGTGTAATGTGAACGCGCTTGAAATCATCGTAGCCAATGCCCGCCGCAATCCGAAATGCATTGTGCTTTCGGAAGGTGAAGATCCACGTGTCGCTGAGGGAGCCGTCCGCGCTGCCCGGGAGCGTATTGCGCAACCGGTACTGATCGGCAACCGTCGGCGGATTGAAGACGCGCTGGCCAGGCTGGACGCCGCGGACGTGTGCGGGATCGTGGATCCCGATACGTCCGAAAAATTCGATGACTATGCCCGGGCCTTTCTGAAACACCGCGGCGAAAAACTCGCCGATCTCGACGAGGCCCGCAAGGCATTGGCCGATCCGCTGTTTTTCGCCGCCATGATGGTCCGCCAGGGCGATGCAGACGGAACCGTCGGCGGCGCGGTCAACACCACGTCGAAAACCGTTCGCGTTGCGCTTCAGGTTATCGGGCCTGCACCGGGGGTAAAAACCGTATCGAGCTTGTTTCTGATGATTCTCGATCAGGACTACCACAAGAAAAAGGGCAGTTTCATCTTTTCCGACTGCGGTCTGGTTGTCGAACCGACATCCGGGCAACTTGCCGATATTGCCATATCGTCGGCCGCCTCGTACCACGCGCTGGCCGGCGATGTACCGCGCATTGCGTTCCTGTCATTTTCGACAAAGGGAAGCGCCGGCCATCAGCGGGTCGACCATGTATGCGAGGCACTCGCCCGGTTGAAATCGATCCGTCCGGACCTGATCGCCGATGGCGAATTGCAGTTCGATGCCGCTTTCGTTCCCGAAATCGCCAGGGCCAAGGCACCGGGATCGGAACTGGGCGGTAATGCCAACGTGCTGATTTTTCCGAATCTCGAAGCCGGCAATATCGGCTACAAGATTGCCGAGCGTATTGGCGGGGCGACGGCCATCGGTCCGATACTGCAGGGCCTCGCAAAACCGGCAAATGACCTGTCGCGCGGCTGTAGTGCCACAGATGTCTTTCATGCCATTGCCGTGACCACTGTTCAGGCGGCCCAGGCTGACAGCAGCACGTGAATCCGGCTACCTGCACCCCACGTCTCGACTTTTGCTTTGCGATCGCCGAATTTGCAAGAAACAGGCGAACGGAAGACGAGCAATGAAAGCAGCGGAAACGATTGACGACTGGGACGAAGCCTATGGCAACGCGGCCCATGTGAAGGACAGCGCTTCCTATCCGCCCCGCTGGCAGGAGGAAGCCGCGACCTACCGCGCGAAACTGACATCAACCGGCCATGCACGGATCGGCATTGCCTATGCAAAAGGCC